>JAKLJM010000087.1 GCA_023151145.1 Bacteriovoracaceae bacterium
AATGACATCCTATACGAGGAGCTCCCATGAAAATAAGCGCTAATGCTTTTAAAATGAGTTTAGTATTCGAGTTGTCTAAAAAGACAAAGATGATTTTGTTTTCTTTAAAAAAAGCTGGATCTTCTTTTGTTTTAGCAAGTAATCCCGTCACTAATCCCTGATAGTTTTTAGGGACAAAGGTCACTTTGCTAGTTATGATTAAAATTTTTCTCATGGCCGTTTTATCGGTAAGTTAGGTGTTTAACATGAGTAATTTGATCGGAAATTAAGTATCTTATCCTAAGTGCTTAATTTATGGAAATTGACCAATAAATAGACGGTCTTTGTATTAAATACAAGGCGAAGGCCATTTTCACTAGAGATGCTCGCTGGAGTGTTACCATACAAAAAAGTCCCAAATTTGTTTTAGAGGTTTTTATGCAAAACATTTCAGTCTACATTAACTCGCGTGCTTCTAATGGTCATGACCAATGGAAACAAAAAATAAGCACTGGTTTATTTCGTTCTGAAATTGAATATAAAAGCCCACATAATTTAGATGAACTTTACAGTGAATTAAATAAAGATATTGAAAACGATGTGGCCACAATTTTAAGCGTAGGTGGCGATGGAACGATGAATACGTTGATTCAAAAATTAGCGGGGACTGATGTCGCACTATTAGTTGTTCCTGGTGGAACGGCCAATGATTTGGCGACTACTCTTGGAAGTAATACCAGCGTTAAAAGAATCGTTCAAACGATTAGAGAGAATGCGCAAAAAAGAATTGATCTCGTTAATATAAATGGTCGTTTTATGGCCACCAATGGTGGGATCGGTTTTGCTGCAGAAGTAGCAAAAGAAATTAATGAATTACGTTCGAAGTTTCCTGCCTTTAAGAATTTAATGAAATTTTCAGGAAAAAATATTTATTCAATGTTTTTAGCAAAAGAACTTTTGTCAAAAGATATTGTATCTGAAGACTACACCATTGAATCAAATGAATTTTCAGGCGTTGTGACGAGTCCTTTAATTCTTGTTAATAATCAGCCAACATTAGCTGGAACATTTTCCATTGCTCCTCAAACTGATCATCAAGATGGAACTGTGAATGTGACTATTTTCACTCATCAAAATAGAATTGAATTAGTTCAAGCAATTCTTCGTGTCTTAAAGAATGAAGATTTATCTAATGATAAAAAGATCATTTCGCTTGAAACCAAACAAATGAAAATCACCTTGAAAAATCAACAGAAAAAATTATCATTTTTTGGCGATGGGGAAATTTTTGAACCGGCCAATACATGGAATATTTCAGTATTAGAGCGATGTTTATCCGTTTATTCTCCAAAGGGTTTATCTGATTCTAAAAATATATGTACGCAAGTGTCTTTAATGTAAAAAATTAGCTAGAATAGTTATGATGAAAAAAATAGTAATTACAGGCGCTACGGGATTTTTGGGAAAAGAGTTATTAAAAAGTCTTGATCGAGATGGTCTTGAGATTATTTTATTAGCGCGAAAAATCGACCCGACAATTAAATTAAAAGCAAAAATACATTGGATTTTAGGTGATATTACCCAACCAGATATTGTCCATGACGACCAATATAAGAAAAAACTCTTAGAAGCCGATACGGTTTTTCATGCAGCTGCTTTTTATGATTTAAAGGGTTCTTATAACGATTGTTTCCTAGGAAATGTCGTAGGTACGAGAAATCTTTTGAACTTCTTTAAAACATCAAAAAAATTAAAATCATTTCACTATGTTTCAACTATCGCTGTTATTGATCCTGTTGGAAACGAATCTATTTTAGAAGATGTTCTTCCTGAACGAAAATCATTTAGTGATTTTTATTCTCAAACCAAATATTCTGCAGAAAAAATGTTTAGGGATTTTGAATTTTCTCAAAATAACGTAGCAAAAATTATTTATCGACCTGGAGTAATTGTTTGCGCGAGTTATGATTCCCATAAATTTAAAGAAGATGGACCTTATTATTTCGCTAAAGTACTAAAAAAATTCCGTCCAATATTAAATTTTATTCCACATCTTATTTTAAGTTTTGATAGTAAAGCGACCTTGCCCATTGTTCCTGTTGATCATGTCGCTAATTTTATGGCCCAATCACTAAATCGCTCAGAGTTTCCAAAAGAAGTTCGAACTTATCATTTGGTCAGTGATGATTTACCGACAATTCCAGTTTTTCTTGAACAAATTCTAAATGAGTTAGGGATTAATATTGGACTAAAAAACACTGATATAACCTTTGTAAATAATCAAATACTCACAAAAATTGGTATTCCAAAAGAAACAATTCCTTTCATGTTTCATCGCCATTCATACGATAAGTCCAATTGTTACAAGGATTTTGAAAACGGATTTGAAAGTCATTATAAAGATTTTCAAGTTGTTTTATTGAAATCATTGAAAGACGTCTAACGTTTTAAACAATGAGATTTTGGGTTCATTATGAAACAAATTTTATGTCTGTCATTTGCACAGGAAAACCTTAATTATGAGGAAGAAGTAGAGCTTTTAGGTCGTAGAGCGAAACTGATTCACTACTCTTGTAATTTCGATACTGAGTTAACAGAAAGTTTAATCAAAAAATATGATGGCGTTGTTGATGTTATTTGTATAACTGGACTTCCTCCGAAAATTAAATTTAAAAAAGGTTTCTTTCTCCATCCCGATTCATTTCGAATTAAAACTTCTGCTAAACATACGCCCATAGTAGACGGGCAAGTTTTTAAAGATGTTTATATTCCATGGGCCATGCGTAGATTTTATTTAAAAAATCCTCAGTTTTTAACTAAGAAAAAGATTGGGTTTTATACTGGAGCACTTCAGAAAACATTTGTTGAAGTGTTGGAAGAATTAGAAAATAAATTAATCATGGCCGATCCTTATTTTCTTATGAAGTTACCTTTTACTCTCAATGGGAATAAGTCACTTGAAAAATTTCTAAAAATATTAACACCAGTATTAAAAAACTTAAAAATTAAAAAATCGAGCGTTGGTAATTTCGATTCACACTATCGAAAGTACAACCGCGCCTTAGATGAGTTTTTGAGTTCTGATATCCTGGTAGGCAATGAAGCTAATATTAGTTTTTTAGATTTAAAACATTTAAAAAATAAAACACTTATATTGGATATCGTGACTCCTCAATTTTTTGAGAAATTAAAAGAAGCTGGTCTTAAAGAAGCGATGATTTGTCTTCCAACAGATAAACATCCCTTTATTAACTACTCCATCATTGAAGCATTTATTCAGTTAAGAAAAGGTGAGGGGAGAATTGTCAAAGAAGATGATATTATTTGGGCGATAGATGAACTACAACTTCATCCGGAAGTGGTGAAGCTTAACGATGATTTAGATAAAACTGTTCGATTTGCTTTTGTCATTCATCCCTTGAGTTCGAAATATCTTTTTAAACATCCACTTTTAAAACCAGTGGCAAAATATTCAAAACCATTTGAAAAAGTTGCCGAAGATCTGATGGCGTTATCGCCGGGTTTTTTTTATGGCTTTATTAATGGAATCGTTAGTGAGAAAAATGGACGTCGTGTTCAGGGTCTCATCTATACCGTAACAGAAACACCGAAAAAGCTTGTTGAAAGTGAACCTGAAGTTGTTTATAAAAAAATTCTACGTCTCTGTGAAAAAGCTGATAACGAAGGGGCAAAAATTATTGGACTTGGCGCCTACACGAAAATTGTTGGTGATGCCGGGGTGACGATTGCTCGCTTAAGTCCTATTCCAGTGACAACAGGAAACTCTTTGTCGGCCGCCTCTACGCTTTGGGCCGCCAAGCTTGCGGTAGAAAAAATAGATTTAGTCAAAAAAGAAGGGATGCAGTTTAAAGGGGTGGCCATGGTAATTGGTGCCACCGGAAGTATTGGGGCCGTATCTGCAAAAGTACTGGCCTTGAGTTGGGATGAAATAATCATTGTAGCTCCGCGTGCCTATAAACTTCTTGAATTAAAAGATGATATTTTAAAAATTAATCCCAAAGTAAAAATTGATATTAGCACCAAGGCCGATGACCATACTCATCGAGCAGATTTAATTATTACGACAACTTCATCTAGAGGGGAAACCATACTCGATATCATGAAAGTAAAGCCAGGTGCCGTTATTTGTGATGTTAGTCGACCTTTTGACATTAAAGAAGAAGAAGCCATCCAAAGACCCGATGTTATGGTTATAGCTTCAGGAGAAGTTCAACTTCCCGGCCATATTGACATGAAGATCGACATAGGACTTGAAGGCAATATCGTTTATGCCTGTCTGGCCGAAACGGCCCTTTTAGCGATGGAAGGTAAGTTTGAGTCGTTTACTTTATCTAGAAATATAAATTATGAAAAAGTATTAGAAATCGATCGACTTTCTAAAGAGCACGGAGTTCGTCTCTCTCAAATTATGGGCCATAATGGTTTTTTAACCGATGAAGAATTTAGATTGTGTCGAGAGTTGGCACTCAAAAAATTAAACTCAGCTTCTTAATTATAGAAAAGGACATGCAAATGGCGCAGAAATATTTTAATTCACTAAATTATACACTGGGAAATGAGGATACAACTCTTGAAGTTGAAATGATTAAAAAACTTAAACCACAATCGATTTTTTCAGTTTGTGGTTCAGGTGGTAGATCATTGCCATTGATAAATGAAAAGACTAAAACGATCACGCTTTGTGATTTGTCTAAATATCAATTGGCCTTGGCAGAATTGCGACATGTGACTTATAAAAAATTATCTCATCAAGATTTTCTTGTTTTTTGGGGATATTGTCCATTTGGTGAAACTGATTATTCGAGAAAAAGAAAAGAACTTTTTCATTCACTGGAATTAGCAGCTGATACCAAAAAATTTTTTGAAGAACTTTTTTTAGAAATTGATTATCAAAGTGTTTTGTATCTCGGGAAGTGGGAAAAAACTTTTAAAGTTCTAGCTTCAATTTGTAAGGTGCTTTTAGGACAAAAAGTCATTGATAAGTTATTTTCTTTTCACAGCATTGAAGATCAGAAAAGATATTATGAAACTGAATTTCCACAAGCAAAGTGGAAATTAGTTTTATTTTTACTCGGTAATAAATCAGTTTTTAATGCTTTATTGTATAAAGGTGACTTCATTAAAAAAAATGATCCTCAAACCCATTTTCAATATTATTTTAGTGCCTTTGATCGTTTATTTACGACTGTTCTTGCCCGAGAAAGTTTTTTTCTTAATCTCTGTTTTTTTGGAAAAATTCGTTTTCATGAAGGCAATCCTATTGAGTCAAGTTCCGAGACCCATGAGCGTATTAAAAATTCTGATGCCCAAGTAAGTTTTTATTCTAGCGATATGATTCAGTATCTTAGTAGCGGGAAAAATAAATATGATTTTCTTTCGCTTAGTGACGTGCCTTCCTATTTTGGAGGTGATCTCGAAAAATCTTTTCTGCAACAAATTAAATCATCGCTCAACCCTGGAGCCATTGTTGTGATTCGTTATTATTTACGTATCTGTGATACGGATATTAATGGTTACAAAGATGTAACAAATGACTATGCAGATCTTCTGCGTCATGAAAAAGTTCAAATGTATAAAGTTAATATTTACCAATTTAAATCATAAAAGTTAGAATAAAACTTTACGGAAGTAATGATCACATTAAAGGGAGTCCTATGTTTATTGATAAAGAAAAATTATTAGCAGCTCATCAATGGAGATATGCTACAAAAAAATTTGATGCTTCAAAAAAAATTGATGAAGCAACATGGAAAACATTAGAAGACACATTGGTTTTAACCCCATCTTCATATGGATTACAACCTTGGAAATTTCTCGTTGTTCAAAATGCTGAAAAACGCCAAGAACTTATGCAAGCTTCTTGGAAACAAGCTCAAGTGGTCGATTGCTCACATATGGTTGTGATGGTGATCAAAGAAAAACTTGATGAAGAGCATGTTGAAAAATATTTACATTCAATGTG
This sequence comes from Bacteriovoracaceae bacterium, assembly GCA_023151145.1. Taxonomy (GTDB): domain Bacteria; phylum Bdellovibrionota; class Bacteriovoracia; order Bacteriovoracales; family Bacteriovoracaceae; genus Bacteriovorax. Next base: position 5,963 of record JAKLJM010000087.1, read on the forward strand.
TGAGACCAGAGGAATTGAGCGAGCGTCGTTAGATGGTTTAAAAAAGGTTATGGCCGGTGATCTACTTAACGGTCCTCGTGCAGCAGTTATTGGCGAATGGGCTTCGAGACAGGCTTATATTGCGCTTGGGAACTTGATGACAAACTGTGCTCTGTTAGGAATTGATGCTTGTCCAATGGAAGGTATTAATCCTCAAAAATATGATGAAATTCTAGGCCTTAGTGGAACTGGCTGGAAAACCGTAGTGGCATGTCCTGTTGGCTATCGGGCCCATGACGACAAATACGCTAATATGAAGAAAGTACGTTTCTCTAATTCAGAAGTTGTTAAATTCATTAAATAAATCCAATCTAGAGGACCTCATTTAAAAGAGGTCTTCTTTCGCTCGCAGTTTCCCTTTATTCTTTTAAATAATAAACCGATAAGTCCTCTGGGTTATTGTCTTTTTTAACTTTGGAGTCATCTGTGCGCCATTTAATAATATTGTTTGGCCTTTTGTTGCTGAGTTTTGGTTGTTCAAAAACTCAAACAACGCCGACATCATTAAAAGTTTTTATAGGTGGATTGCAAGGCATGCCGACTGGAATTGGTGACGGTGGTGCGATTTTATATGGCCGGGCCAAAGATGGTAAATTATTTGGCCGAATGATTAAAGGCAATGATGAATTAGTTGAAATCCCTAATGGCGAATGGATGTTTTATGCTTTCTTTTGGGATACTTCTTCAACTCCTTTAGATGGAAAAGTCTTTTGTGCAAAAAGCCCGGCCGTATTATCGGGAACAGATGTCACTGTAAGTTTGAATGCAACGAACGCTAATTGTTCAGATCCAGAGTTATCTAATAACCGCGTTTATCAAGTTGGATCTCCGCTTGCCAATCGTTTTGCTGATTTCTATTTAGAGGATTGTGATAATTTAGTTCCTGGCTCCTATACTTGTGGACTACATAATCAAGGGAATGCTCTTAGCTATCGTTATGTCTTTTCTGAATTTAAAAAATCCCCTGATACTCCTTTTCTTTTTTCACCTAATAAAATTTTATCTGCTTGTCAGGTTGTCGGTGAAGGTCAATCGGCCAATGTTCGCGCTCCGCTAAATTTTCCAGCAGGAAATGGCGTGGTTCCTTTTGTCGTTCAAGTTGAAATGTTTTATGGATCCACAGATTGTAATGTGAATGATCCAAAAGGATTTGCGACTCATACTTTTCAAATGGGACTCGGGCAAAATTCTATAGGCTCACAACATCTCACTTCCACCAACTCTTGTGTCCAAGGGGCATCAGGCTACTATAATGTTGGAAATACCAGTGAGATAGAAAAAAAATGTGAAGACGATCTTGGGATGGTGAACGCGGGAACTTGTACGCTAACGAGTTTTCCTGAAACCATTAAACGATTTATGATTGCAGGCAACTGTGGCACAGCTCCAACTGCCGCCACACCCGCGATCAAACAAATGGTCATGACTTCTAAAGATTATTTATGTCAAAAATATATAAATTCTTCAACTTTGATTGGGGCCAATCCATTTGCGGCCGGAGATGGCTCTCGTTATCGTCAATATAAGATTTGTACGGAGTGGCAATTAAATCAGATTGGTGAAGTTACAGCTGATTTAGCTTTTTCGAATAAGTGGTACAAACTTTTAAATGATCTCGATATGAATAAGGCCGATTTTGGTCCCTATTCGAAGCCAAGTTGCGTCGGTGCCGCTGGTTCATTAGTTAAGCCTCACCATAATTTAAATCCACTTGATAAAGTCGCTCATGGCTCTTGTGATGTTGAAAAGACATCGGAGAATAATGGTTTTCAAGGTGTCTTTAACGGTAATGGGAAAACTATTCGCAATGCTCGAATTTCAGCAGAGAGTATTTCTCAACTAGGTTTCACTCGTAAAATGTATGGTGGATCTCGCATTCAAAATATAAATTTTGAAGGTCTAGAGGTTCGAGGACGAGATTATATTGGTGGAGTCGCAGGATTTGTTGAGGCGGGGAATGCTTCAATCAGAAATATCGTTTTAAAAGATCTCGATATCGAAGGTCGTGGCTCGAATACTGAAGGACAATATGTTGGTGCGGTTACCGGACATTTAGATGCTGGAGCACCTAAAAGCTCACTTCTTAAAGTTCGTGCTGAAGGAGTCGATCTTCGTGGGACTAATTTTGTAGGTGGTCTA
>JAKLJM010000088.1 GCA_023151145.1 Bacteriovoracaceae bacterium
GTGTGTTCGTAATTTTTTGCTAATTGAATGAGTTCGGATTCAAAAACACTTTTTTCACGTCCTGATAAAAACTGTCCATCATTTCGTTCAATGATGATAGCAGGTTTTTCTTTTCCTTTTTTACCTATTCCAATTAAAGCCGTTCGTTTGATGTCTGGATGTTTATTGAAGATGGCCTCAGTAGGAATGGGGAATCGAAATCCGTTTTCCGTCCACAAAACATGAGTTTTTCTCCCGAGAAACCAAAGTTTTCCTTCTTCATCAAAATAACCTACATCGCCCATTCGATGCCAAAAAGTTTCACCATCATAAATTTTAGCTTCGCGAGTTTTTTCTGGCATTCCATAATATCTAGCGGTGACGACGGGACCACGAACAATAATTTCCCCTGGTTGATGAGGAGTGGAGTAGGGAGAAAATTTTTCAGTAAAATTCTCAACGACATCTTCTGTAATGGGTATGAGTTTAATTTCTATGCCCGGTGCTTTTAAGCCGATACAAGTTCCCAACCCATCTTCCGTAAACTTCGCCGTGTGCTTTAAAATATAGTCACCACTAATATTTGTGATGGGAAGTGATTCGGTAGCGCCATATGGCGTATAAGTTGTTCCAAAAGGGAGTAAGGGTTTAAACTTTCGATGAATGGCCAAACTAACAGGAGCGCCAAACATTGCTAAATTTTTAACAGAAGGAAAACTCAGTTTTTCTTTTATCGCATAATCCGCTAAACGCTCCCAGATTGCAGGAGAACCAGCAATGAAGCTAGGTTTAAGATCAAGAATATGTTGGGATAACTTTTTAGGATTCGCCTGACTTGGTTTGCTGGGATCCATATCTGGAATAATCGATGTCATCCCCATGGCCAAGGTAAAAAGTGAAAAAAGAGGAAAACCAGGCAAATCAATATCATCTTCTGAAAGATTAAACATTGTTTGTAATGTATTGGTTTGTTGATTAAAAATAAAGTGGGTGTATTCAACACCTTTAGGAATACCTGTTCCACCAGAAGTAAAAAGCAGCGCAGCCAATTCGTGTGGATTGGTTTCTACTGTAGAAAAACTAATTTGTTTTTCTTTTTTCATTTGATCAATAGAAGTAATTTTTATTTTTCTAAAGATTTTTGGCAAAATAAGTTTCCCGGTCGTCACTGCAAACTTTACAGTTTTAAAACTTTTTGGGAAAAAATGTTTAATCATATGAATTTCTTTTTCAGCGATTAAACCAATTGGACCTGTTTCCACAATACATTTGAGGAGGTTTTCTTTTCCCATTCCGGGATCAATTAAAACGGGAACGATGCCAGATTTAAAAAGGGCAAAGACCATGGCGTGAAACTCTAAACTTGGTCTCAGAAATAATAACGTTTTATCACCTTTTCTTAAGCCCAATTTAAATAGCTGTACAGAGAACTTTTGTATTAATTGATCGAGTTCTTTAAAGTTTATACTTCGATAAAGATAGCGAGATTTTTTGTGACTCCACTCCGGAAAGTAGACGGCGGTTTTTTGCGGATTTTTTTGGGCAAAAAAACTTATTCGTTCTGCTATGTTTTGAAATTCAGTGCTCAAGTTTTTACCTTTTTATTTTTGAATAAAATGCTTCAATTGTTAAAAGAGTTTCTTTGGGTTCGTCCTCTAAAAGGTAGTGGCCGGCTTGAGAAAAGACTTTTTCTTCAGCATGGGGAAAAAATTCTTTAAATTTATGGAAAAAATCCATGGTGAAACAAAAATCTTTCGCCCCCCACATTAAGAGAATGGGTGCTTTTATGTTTTTCAAATTTAATTCAATTTCTTTTAGTGTCTGAAAGCTTGGATGGCTTTGATCCATGGGAATATCTTTTACAAATTTTGCAGTGGCAATTCTATTATTGTAATTACTGTAGGGCAGTAAATAGCCATCAATGATATTTTTAGGAAGGCGCTTTTCTACGGCCATAAAAGTTGCAGGCATGGCAAAGGCATTAAACTTTCTAATCAACCATTCTCCCCAGTTGTTTTTTCTTAGTATATCAATTCGCCAAGGGATCTTGTCAGAAGTAAAGGCACCAGTATTCATATAGGTAATACTTAAGATTTTTTCAGGATATTTTGTTGCCAATCCTGATCCAATCGCGCCCCCCCAATCATGGACGATAAGATGAAATTTTTTTAATTGTAAATGTTCTACTAAAGCTTCGAGATTTTTTACATGATCTTTTAATTGATAAGAAAAATCCTTGGGCTTATCTGATAAGCCGCAGCCTAAATGATCAGGAACAATGATGCGATAGTTTTGACTAAAATGTTTAATCAGATTGCGATAAAAAAATGACCAAGTAGGATTTCCATGTACCATGATGATGGTTTCACATTCATCTTTTTCTAGATCTTTTTTCAGCGGTTTTTCATCAACATAATTAAGATTGTAGTGATGACCCAAATAATTAACACTAAAAAAATTTGTTTGAAAGGGATAATCGTTTTTTAACGTTGAAGGGATGGTTATTGTTTCCATTTAATTCCTAACATAATTGATGATAAACCTGATCCAATACCCAATAAGGCCATGGTGTCTAAGTGATTGAGCTGTTTGTTTTTTGCTGCTAAAGCTAAAGTTAGTGGTAGGGCGGCGGACCCAGTGTTTCCAAACTCTGGGTAAGTTCTATAAGTGCGATGACTATCTAGTCCAACTGATTCTAAAGATAATTTTTCATGGGCACTTCCCACTTGATGAGTAAGGACGACATCAATTGAGCTTTGATCTAATTTGAGCTCTTCTTTAAAGAGTTCAAAGTTTTCTTTAGCGAGTTTTAATCCATGATGCATTAACTCTTCCGAATCGGTTTCCATCATGAGTTCTCCAGTATTGCCATCTCCGCGACAGAGTTTATTTGCCGTTGAATCGGTGAGAGCACTAGCTCCTAGAACTTCAGGTGCAAGTGGGGCCAATGACTTATGAGAAACGACCATGGCAACTCCCGCGGAGCCGATGGTTAAGTTGGCAAAATATTTTTTCAGCGATTTTCTGTTTATAGACTCATCAGTTAAAAGTTTATGTAAGGTTTGTTTAATAAGTGGTCCTGAATTTTCGCCAGTGACGATTAAGGCCCTTTTAATCATACCGGCTTCAATCATATTACCAGCAACGACGATGGCGTTTAAAAAACCTAAACAGGCATTGGAAAGATCAAAGATTTGTGCTTTGGGAGAAAGTTTTAAAGCATCATGAATCACTGAGGCGGTAGCGGGTTCTAAGAAATCGCGACATACACCAGAGTGAATAAGGAGATCTATATCTTCTCTTTTAAAACTAACGTTGCTAAGGGCATCGAGTGCTGCCAACGTGGAAATGGAACTTGGTGGGGTTTTTGGCTCCCAGTATCCACGATTTTTTATGCCGGTCATAAGCTCAAGACGACCAGTTGAGATTTTTAATTTTTCATATAAATGATGGAGTTCGTTTTCTAATTCTTCAGAACTTTTATAAAGCTCTGGCAAGGCCACTCCGATTGATTCTATGACAACATTGTTAAATTTCATTCGTTACTTCCGTTTTGTAAAAAATACAAATTGGTAATAGAGATTCCCGAAAGCATCGCTCCGACAATTCCTAGAAATCCTTGATCGGTTCCTGCCAAATACAGTCCTTTAGTCTCTGGAAATTTTCCAGAGCGTATTTTATCTGGAGAACCATAGACGGCGCCACCAAGGTGTCCGGTATAGCGAGTAATGGTGGTTGGAGAAAAAACATCTTTAAATAAATAGTCCCCAGAGAATTCAGGTAAAAGATTTTTTAAAAGTTCAATATTCTCACTGGCCACTTCTTCTTTTTTTTGCAGATAACTTTTTTTGTCTGCACTGTTGAGATTTTTCCAAAGGTTAAAGTTGGCCATGGAGGTCACTCTTAGCCAGCCTTCATCCATTTGATCATTTTTAAAATTATTGGGAAAACAAACAACTGCGCTTTGGTTGTCGATAAATGTTTGTGGACAACGATAGAGGTAATTTGGTCTATTGTTATAAAAAATAATAGTGGCATCACTGCCTAAAGTATGGGGCTTTTCTTTGGTAATAAAGATACTTTCAGTAAATGAGAGCTTGCCGATATTTTCTTCAGCGACAAACAATTCTGGATTTAATAATTTTTTTGTTTCAAAATTACCTACAGTAGATAAGACATTTGAACATTCAACGAGGGTTTCATTGTTTAATAAAACTCCACAAACCGCACCGTTTTGTTCGATAATTTTCGTAACGGCCGTTTTATATCTTACTTCTCCACCTAAACTTTCAATCTTAGCAGTCAATAAATTGATTATGGTTCTGACGCCACCATTGGGTCTAGCAAAACCTTCAAAATAAATGGATTTGAACATGACGACAAATTGAGAGAAATCCATGTCGTTTTCCCAAGCACTTCCATAGATTAAAAGTGGGCAAAAAATCATTTCAATTAAAGATTCATTTTTAATAAAGCTTCTGACGACATCTTTGGCCATAAAGGTTTCATTATCTAAGGCCACTTCGTTGAAGTTTTTAATATGTTCAACTAATGATAAAAATTGATCGATATCATTTGGAAACTGTTGATGAATGGATTCGATGAATTCATTAAAGTCATTGGTAAATTTTAGAGTTTTGTCAGGAAACTTAATAAGTGAATAGCTTTGAGGGCTTAGTTCAAAGTTTTCTAAAGGAATCCTGAGTTGTTTTAAAATTTTATGAAATGGTTTGCCTTTCTCACCTGGTTTTACGGTGTTTGTCAGGGCATGGAGACCGACGTCAAATTCTCTTTTCCCTCGTTTATAATAGGAGTTTAACCCACCAGGAATAGAATGTTTTTCAACGATCAGAACTTTTTTACCAAACATTAATAAACGAATGGCCGAAGCAAGTCCGGCCATTCCAGCACCAATAACAATGTAATCAACTTTTTGGCTGGTCATTCTTATTGATTAAACTTTGGTGTTAAGTAAGTGACACAAGATTGCATTGTGGCCAACTGAGGATAATCTTCTTGTGGAACTTCAATTTTATGGCGTTTTTTTAATTCCATGACGATATCTAAAAAGTCCATTGAATCTAGGTCTAGTTGCTCTCTTAATAGGAGATCATCCTTGATTGACGTAACATCATCATCTAGTGCGATGTCAGCAATAATGTTTAGGACATGTGTTCTTACTTGATCATAATTTAATTCAGCCATTTTCTTTCTCCTGTTCGTAGTAATTTTTAATTTAAGCGTGATATTTTTTTATAATTAAAGTTGAGTTTATTCCTAACATTCCAAAAGAGTTGTTAAGAATAGTTTCTACATTTTTCTTAATGGGTTGATCGACAACTAAACCTTTAATCGCGCATTGCGGATCTAAATTAGTGATTCCAAAACACGAGTGCACAAGTTGATCGTTGAAGCTCGGTAAATTTCCTGCTAATTCTAGTGCTCCCGCGGCTCCCATGGCGTGACCAATAAAACCTTTGGTTGCATTGATGGAAGCATTGGTATCATCAAATAACTTTCTAATGGCTTCACATTCTTGAATATCACCTTGAGTAGTTCCCGTTGCATGCATATTTACAATATCAATATCGTTAGTTGTTAAATGGGCTTTTTTAAGAGCACTTTGCATACATTCAATTTGTCTTTCGGTATTAGGTAATACGAAGTCTGTGGCATCGGAATTGGAGTGATATCCAATAATTTCACCGTAGATTTTAGCGTTTCTTTTTAAAGCATCTGATAAACGTTCTAGTACATAGATGGCGCCACCTTCAGAGACAACGATTCCATTTCTTTCAGTATCTAGGGGACGAGTGGCAAGAGCTGGATCATCGTGATGACCTAAGGCTCCTTGGGCCTTAAAGGCTGCAAAAATACCAAATGTTTCTGTAGATTCTGACACACCACCGGCCAAGGCGACGTCAACTTCACCAAGCCTTAACATCTGAAGACCTTGAATAAGACCTAAATTTCCCGCGGCACAGGCAGCACCAATGGTATAATGAGGACCAGTGATTCCTAAATTTAAAGTCACTTCTCCCGCCGCATTGTTCGCCACTGTTCTTGGATTATGGTGGTGAGACCAAAATGAGGCATCAAGATTGTGGGAGTTATAAAGATCATGAATTTCATTTTCAGTTTCAACATTTCCGTGTTCAGTTATCCCTAAGTAAACACCTACACGATTTTTGTCATATAGATTTAAATCCATACCTGCATCTTTCAAGGCTTCGTTGGCACAGTAAATAGAGATGGCTCCAACTCTTGTTCCGCGTTTACGCATTTTTTTTGGTTGGTATTTAGTTTCATCGAAACGGCATAGACCCGCAGCCACTTTGCCCATATGGCGAATTTCGGTATGAACAATGCCTGATTTTTTTTCTAGTAAATTCGTGCGAAAATCATTGAGATTGTCGCCGAGTGGAGAAGTTAAGCCCACTCCTGTAATGACTATTCTTTCGTTGATCATAATATTTTACCTTGGTTTTTAATTCTTTTTCCGAGAGTCGAAACTAATGTAGATGTTCCGAGTTTTATTTTTTCTTTAATATCTTCAGTTAACATAACTTCTCTTAGATCAGAGCTTCGTTCTTGAATTTCCAATAAAAACTCTAGCGCTTTAGGAAATTTTTCAGTGATTTTTTGGTAATCATCTTTATTTTTCAATTGGGTGAGGGCAATGACAAAATTCATAGTGGCTTCGGCCATTTCACAAGTTTTGATAATGGATTTCATGCGAATTCGTCTTAGGTTTGACTCTGGATTTTTAGCGATATCTACAGGATTTTCTTTTTGATCAATCTCTAAAATTCTCTGCGCCATTCGTTTAAACTCATGGACCATTTCTTGTTCACGTTTTCTAAAGACACTGGCCACAATTTGTAAGGAGTCGGCCTTGGCCAGATGAACTTTGAGCTTGCGATCTCTGGAGTCTCTGGTTTCTATGGCGCCAAATTGATTCAGGTTTTTTAGGGATTGAGAAACGGCACTTTGTGAAAGATTTAAGATCAGTTGAATTTCTTCACTTGAAAGAGGTTCACAGGAAAGAGTTAATAAACCAAAGACGGCACCATCAATTCTTTTGAATCCGATACGATCGAAAAAATTTTCAAAGTGATGAAGCTCTTTTAAGACATCATCTGTAATACCAACGGGCATACCACTTTGGATATTTCGTGCCGTAGTTTCAGCACTTGAGATGGATGTTTTATTGTCTTCGTTAACTTTCATGTTCTTTACTTTTATTTGTTTATATTTTGTAAAACTTAGGGGTGCATGTTTATTATTCCTTACTAAACTAATTGAAAATTAAGGAATATTCTAAATATTACAAAAATGTAATATCTAAAATAATGGCGATTTAAATTAATTTGTCACGAAAAAAGCTAAAATTTCGTATAAAATAATAATGAATAGTCTCAGTAATTATGCAGATTCTAATTAACGCTACTTAATAGAGGAGAGAATAATGGAAAACAAATCAGCTTCAGTCTTGGCCTTAGCAGTCTTAGGACTTTCAATTGTCACCGCAGAAGCGTCTTCTTCAGCCAGTTCAAAAACGACCACACCAGCAGCTACCGAAACAAAAGGGCAGTGCTTTGGAGTGAATACTTGTAAGGGAACTTCTGCCTGTCATTCTGAGGCCAATATGTGTGCAGGAACGAATTCTTGTAAAGGAAAGGGTTGGTTAACGATGACGGAAAAAGATTGTAAAACTAAAAAAGGTAAATTTGTAAAAGGCTAAAAAAAAGCCACCTTAAAGGTGGCTTTTTTTTCTTTGATTTTATTCTTCGTACTGAATTTCGCTCGCTTCACTTGAATCTTCATCATCAATTATGAGTGGCTGCGTCGTTTTGGTTTGAGGTTGAAGTATTTCTTCCTCTTCTTCTGTCGAATCCTCGATGTCGTCTTGTGCACTCACAGAAAGTGAAAGCATACTAAGAGAAGTTATAAGGGCCAAAAGCATTGAAATTTTAAGTACTTTTTCATTAAATGTTTTCACTTTATCCTCCGGATATCTTAAGTCATTATAATTCTTTCCGATTATGGCGGTCAATTATATGAATTTTTCATGTAATAATTGCCAAAAAGACATAAAAAAGGGGCAAATTTATATGGGTGGCTTCAAAGACGATTTAGACGATTTAGATGATGAGCTAGATGTTGATACCGATGGTGCTGATGGTGGCGATGACGACGAATACGGTTTTGATGACGAAGAAGGTGGTTCTTCTAAAAAATCTAAAGGTGAAGGCTCAGGTTTTAATCGCGATGCTTATTATCTTTATAAAGATAAATTAGTGCAATTAACTGGAACTGTTCGACCAAAAGAAAGAACAAAAGAAGGCAAGGTTGTGTCGGTTGATTTCAAAACTCAGGATAAAATTTATACTGTAGTGATGGATGTTATGGGACAAAAACTTCTTACCCAGTGTTTCCAAGAACTCTTGATCACTGGTCAAATTAATAAAGTAACAGATAAAGAATATAATTTAACTGTTAAAACATTTATCTAGTTTTGTTTTAAAATTTTTAATTAAATAGGCGGTACTTTTTAGTGCCGCTTTTTTTTGCCTATTTTATTGAAAGGGAACAAAACTATCTGGATGATGAAAGTTTGGTTTAGTGTCTGTGTGCTTGACGGCATAATAAAGAGTATCTCCATTTTTTGTTTTTATGACGGCCGTAAGTGAAAGTGATTTTAGTTTTTGTTCAATCAAAAATGATTTTATTTCTGGTGGAAATTCTACAAT
>JAKLJM010000089.1 GCA_023151145.1 Bacteriovoracaceae bacterium
GCTTGATTTGATTTTTATTAGATTTAGCTTGCACTAAAAAACCATAGCGGTTGAATAACTCAGTTCCGAGTGAAGTTTTTTCTGTGATTAGCGGTCTAATAATTACTGTACTTAAATTTGCCATACTACACCAACTTGTTAGTCAATTTTTCAAAAGCAGATTTCTCAATTACGAGATTTTCAAACTTAATTGCTTCATAAACAGAGAAAGAATCAACAGGTATGCCTTTTCCTCTTTGTAAGTTTTTAGCAGCTCTTAACGCTAATGAATCATCAGATGCAGTAACGATAAGTGCGTTTGTTAAGTTTTTACCACTTAGAAGGTTAAATAGATCTTTTGTTTTTCCAGTTGCTGGCAACGAATCTACAACGATAAGTTTTCCAGACTGAAATTTGTCAGCAAGAATTGAATGAATTGCTTTTAACATCACTTTCTTGTTAACTTTTTGCTCATAGCATCTTGGTTTTGGTCCAAATACTGTACCACCACCTGGCATTAAAGGTGAACGAGTAGACCCTTGACGAGCATTACCAGTTCCTTTTTGCTTAAATGGCTTCTTACCACCACCAGATACTTCAGCTTTTGTTTTTGTACTTGCATTACCTTGTCTTCTTGAAGCAAGAGTTGCATTTACTACTTGGTGAACAACTGGAACGTGAATATCTTCAACGTTAAGACTAACGGCTGATTTTACTTTTCCTGTTGCTTCGAATTTATTATTTAATAATGTTACTTCCATGGGTCACCTCAATTAGTTTTTCTTGAGTGCTTTTGTAATTCTTACAAAGCCCTCTTTACCACCAGGAACAGATCCCTTGATTAACAAGTAACCTTTCTCTGTGTTTACTTCTACGATTTTTAAGTTTTGAACCGTTTGAGTATCAACACCCATGTGACCTGGCATTTTTTTGTTTTTAAAGATACGTCCTGGAGTTGCTCTGTTACCCATTGAACCTGGACGTCTGTGAAAGTGTGAACCATGTGAACCTGGACCACCACGGAAGTTATAACGCTTCATAACCCCTTGGAAACCCTTACCTTTAGAAATACCAGTAACGTCGATAAATACGTTAGCTTCAAAACCTTCTAAAGATACTTCTTGGCCAAGAACTGCATCACTAACTTCTGTTGCTTTGACTTCAGAAAAGTGTGTAACGTTTAATTTTGTTCCAGCTTTTGCTAAATGACCCTTCATTGGCTTAACCAATAAAGACTCACGTTTCTCGCCGTAACCTAATTGATAAGCAGTGTAGCCATCTTTAGCCACTGTCTTAACTTGAGTTACAATGTTAGGGATTAATTTGATAACTGTAACTGGAATGTGATTTCCGTTTTCATCGAAAATACGAGTCATACCAGCCTTGACGCCGTAAAATGCGTCAAGCTTTACTTTTGCTTCTGACATTTTTCCTCCACAGCATCACCCTGTCACAGGGATGCATACATGGTCATTAATATTAAAAAGGACCTAAAAATTACTAGTATTTAATTTCTACGTCAACACCAGACGAAAGATCTAACTTCATAAGTTGATCGATTGTTTGTTGTGTTGGTTCGATAATATCGATTAATCTTTTGTGAGTTCTCATTTCGAATTGCTCACGTGATTTTTTATCGATGTGTGGTGATCTTAATACAGTAAACTTGTTGATTTCAGTAGGAAGAGGAATTGGACCAGCCACTCTAGCTCCAGTTTCCTTTGCCGTTTGAACAATTTCGTTCACAGAGTTGTCTAACAACTTGTAATCATATGCACGTAACTTGATTCTTAATCTAGTTGCTTTCATAATTTCTCATTTCCCTTAGATAAATTTTTGACGTTTTATGATTTATGCGGCCCTTTGTCAAGGGGCCGCATTTTTTATTTTTAATAATTAGTCAAGAATATCAGCAACTGTACCAGCACCGATTGTTCTACCACCCTCACGGATCGCAAAACGAAGACCTTTTTCCATCGCAATCTTAGAAATTAATTCTACGTTGAACGATGTGTTATCTCCTGGCATGATCATCTCTACACCTGGCTTTAACTCAATTGATCCTGTTACGTCTGTTGTTCTGAAATAGAACTGTGGACGGTAACCTTTAAAGATTGGAGTGTGACGTCCACCTTCTTCTTTTGTTAGTACGTATACTTCCGCTACGAACTTAGCGTGAGGCTTTACTGAACCTGGCTTAATTAAACATTGTCCACGCTCAATATCTTCTCTCTTCGTTCCACGAAGTAATAATCCTACGTTATCTCCCGCTTGACCTTGGTCTAAAAGCTTACGGAACATCTCTACACCTGTTACCGTTGTCTTTTGTGGATCACGGATACCGATGATTTCGATCTCTTCGTTTACTTTTACAATACCACGCTCAACACGACCTGTTACTACCGTTCCACGTCCTGAGATCGAGAAAACGTCTTCTACTGGCATTAAGAAATCTTTCTCAACGTCACGTTTTGGTGTTGGGATGTATGAATCTACTGCTGCCATTAATTCAACGATTTTTTGCTCGCCGATTTCTGGGTTTCTTCCTTCTACTGCTGCTAAAGCTGATCCCGCGATAAATGGGATATCAGATCCAGGGAAGTTATATGAAGACAATAGATCTCTTAGTTCCATTTCTACTAGTTCTAAAAGTTCTGCATCGTCTACCATGTCTACTTTATTTAAAAATACTACTAGCGCTGGTACCCCTACCTGACGTGCAAGTAGAATGTGCTCTCTAGTTTGTGGCATTGGTCCGTCTGCTGCTGAACAAACAAGGATACCACCATCCATCTGAGCTGCACCTGTAATCATGTTCTTTACGTAGTCAGCGTGTCCTGGACAGTCTACGTGAGCGTAGTGTCTGTTTGCTGTTTCGTATTCAACGTGTGCTGTGTTGATTGTGATCCCACGCGCTTTTTCTTCTGGCGCTGAATCGATATCTGCATATGACTTCGCTGCTCCACCGTGGATCTTCGCCATTGTCATTGTAATTGCTGCTGTTAATGTCGTCTTACCGTGGTCAACGTGACCAATTGTTCCGATGTTTACGTGTGGTTTACTACGATCAAATTTTTCCTTAGCCATATTTTTCCTTAGCCATATCACTCTCCTATAAACTTGTTTTAGAAACTATTAATTAAATATAGATACCTTTTTTCTCTAACGTTGATTTAGCTAAATCCATTCCCATTTCAGAATAGGTTTTAAACTTCATGGTAAAGCTTGCTCGCCCTTGTGACTTAGAACGAATATCTGTGCTGTAACCAAAAAGCTCTGCTAAGGGAACTTCTGCATTTATTAAATCTTTATTCTGCTTGATACCCATATTAAAAACTTTTCCGCGTTTTGCATTGATATCTGAAATAATGTCCCCTGTATAATCTTGTGGTGTCACGATTTCTAAATCCATAACTGGTTCATAAAGTCGTAACCCTGCTTTTGTCGTTGCTTCTCTAAAAGCATTAGCAGCTGCAATAGCATATGCTACTTCGCTCGATTCTGCTTCATTAAATTCAGCACCAACAATAATTGCCTTGATATTTACAAAAGGGTAGCCGGCCATCGCCCCACCAGGAGCAGAGTCTATAATTGACTTTTTCATGGCATCAATAAAGTTCTGTGGAATTTGTTTAGCGGTAACTTTTGATTCAACTACAACACCGGTAATACAATCAGTTGGCTCTATTTCAAGAGTTACTTGACCAAATTGAACTTTACCGCCGAGTTCCTTGTTGAAGGTAAACTCAGAACGTGCCGTTCCTGCAATACTTTCACGGTAAGATACTTGAGGTTTACCAACATTGATACCCACATTAAATTCTCTTCTTAAGCGATCTACTATAATTTCTAAATGTAGCTCACCCATTCCAAAAATCAGTAACTGACCAGTTTCAGTATTGTGCTTATAAGTAAAAGTTGGATCTTCGATTTTTAATTGATCTAATGTTTGAAATAATTTTTTTTCATCTGCAGTACTCTTTGGCTCTATCGCCACAGAAATAACGGTTTCAGGAAAATCCATCAGATCGAAAATAATAGGCTTATTTTCAGTGCAAAGAGTTTCACCTGTCGTCGTTTCTTTTAGTCCTGCAATGGCGACAATATCACCTGCTGATGCAATTTGAATTTCAGTTCGCTTGTCCGCATGCATCTGTAGTATTTTATTTACGCGTTCACGTTTTTTCTTAAGCGGATTGTAAACCTGAGCACCTGATTCTAGTTTACCTGAGTAAATTCTTACAAAAGTAATACTTCCAACAAATGGATCAGTGGCAATTTTAAAAGCAATACCTGAAAACATATCGTCTTCTGAAGGCTTTCTTGTTTCTGTTTTTTCTGGATCTTTAAGGCTATGGCCAGTGATTTCACCTCTATCAATTGGTGATGGAAGATACGCCACAACTGCATCCAGTAGAGGCTGAATACCTTTATTTTTAAAAGCAGCTCCACAAAGTACAGGAATAAAGTTGTGCTTTATAACTGCTTCACGAATTGCAATTTTTATTTCTTCTTTTGTTATTTCTTCACCGCCAAGAAATTTCTCAGCAAGTGTATCATTATAATCTGACAAATGTTCAATAAGCTCATCTCTATATAGACTTGCTTCATCTTGTAGATCACTTGGAATGTCTCGTAATTCAACTTTTGATCCCATTGAATCAGCTGGAAAATAAAGAGCTTTCATTTCAATCAAATCAAGCACACCTTCAAAATTTTCCGATGCACCAATTGGTCGTTGAATAGCTGCTGCTTTTTTTGCTAATTTTTCACGGATTTCAGTAACACAATTGTCAAAATCTGCACCCATGCGGTCCATCTTGTTGACAAAGGCTAATCGTGGAACGTTATATTTATCGGCTTGAGACCAAACTGTTTCAGATTGAGGCTCAACGCCAGATACAGCATCAAAGGCACCAACGGCTCCATCTAAGACTCGAAGAGATCTTTCCACTTCTATCGTAAAGTCTACGTGTCCTGGAGTATCGATGATGTTGATTATGTGATTTAACCAGGCGCAAGTCGTCGCTGCAGAGGTAATTGTAATTCCTCTTTCCTGCTCTTGAATCATCCAGTCCATGGTGGCTGTACCATCATGGACTTCACCTATTTTATGGCTTTTACCAGTATAATAGAGGATGCGTTCTGTAGTGGTCGTTTTACCGGCATCAATGTGAGCCATGATGCCGATATTACGAATTTTTTCGATATTTTTTGAACTCATAAGGAGGCAATTCTAAAAAGAGACTACCACTTTAAGTGAGCAAAAGCTTTGTTAGCTTCAGCCATCTTATAAACGTCTTCTCTCTTCTTAACTGATCCACCACGGTTTTGAGAAGCATCGATGATTTCGTCAGCTAGACGATCTACCATCGTTTTACCACTTCTTGAAGATGAGTATTCTTTTAACCATCTTAAAGCTAGTGATTGTCTTCTGTTTGGACGAACTTCAACCGGAATTTGGTAAGTTGCTCCACCAATTCTTCTCGATTTTACTTCTACCGCTGGTTTAATATTTGAAAGTGCTTTCTTGAATACTTTTAAAGGTTCTTCGCCGGTTTTTTGTTGAATTAAATCCATTGCGCCGTAAAAAATTTTTTCCGCTACAGCTTTCTTACCACCAATCATGATTGTGTTTACAAATTTTGTAACCACTACATCTTGATAACGTGGATCAGGTAATACTTCACGGACTTCTGCTCTGTGTTTTCTTGACATATATTCTCTCTCTTCACTTGGCTATCAGTCGCCAAATTACTCTTTGTTAAAGCTAAACTACATGAGTCGACAGCACCCTAACAAAGTGGTTATTAATTTAATTACTTCTTAGCTGCCTTAGGTCTCTTCGCGCCGTATTTAGAACGGGCTTGTCTTCTCTTATCAACACCTGTTGCATCGAGAGCTCCACGTACAGTATGGTAACGAACCCCTGGTAGATCCTTTACTCTTCCTCCGCGGATTAATACGATCGAGTGCTCTTGAAGGTTATGACCTTCTCCACCGATGTATGAAGATACTTCGTATCCAGATGTTAATTTAACACGGCATACTTTTCTCATAGCTGAGTTTGGTTTTTTTGGTGTAGTTGTATAAACTCTAGTACAAACTCCACGTCTTTGAGGACATGATTTTAGGGCTGGTGATTTAGTTTTACTCACCTTGTCCTCGCGGCCCTTTCTGATTAACTGGTTAATAGTAGGCATTTCTACGGCTCCTTCAACAATTCAACATTTTACTACGCGAAAAACACTAGCTAGCACTGATAACATATCAGGCTAGCTAGCACAAGTATCTTTTATTTTAAAAGTTCAGAGTTACTGATTTAGTAACTTCATTCTCGTCATTTACTACTGCTTCAAAATTACGGTAGCGAGGAATACCAGAACCAGCTGGAATTAATCTTCCCATAATTACGTTCTCTTTTAGACCTCTTAGGGCATCTGATTTTCCTTCAAGTGCTGCTTGAGTCAGAACCTTAGTTGTCTCTTGAAACGATGCGGCAGAGATAAATGATTCAGTTGTTAATGAAGCTTTCGTGATACCAAGAAGAAGTGGCATTGCTTGTGCTGGTTGGTCACCAAGTGCAATTAACTTCTCATTGATTTCTTCAAGTTCACCACGAGTAATTGAATCCCCAGTTACAAGTTGTGAGTCTCCTGCATCTGCTACTTCAACTTTCTTCAACATTTGGCTAACGATTACTTCGATGTGTTTATCATCGATCTTAACCCCTTGAAGACGGTAAACTTCTTGAATCTCATCAACAATATAACGAGCAAGAGCTTTAATACCAAGAACTCTTAGGATGTCATGCGGATTAGAAGGTCCGTCCATGATTGGTTCCCCAGCACGGATATAGTCACCTTCGTTAACTACAACATAACGGCCTTTTGGAACAACGTATGTAACTGCTTCTGATCCATCTTCTGGGCGAACGATGATTCTTCTGTTACCACGAAGCTCTGTACCGAATTCAATAGTACCTGAGATATCAGAAATCTGAGCTGCGTTTGATGGCTTTCTTGCTTCAAAAAGCTCAGCAACACGCGGAAGACCCCCGGTAATATCTTTAGTCTTAGTTGTTTCTCTTTGTAACTTAGAGATTGCTGTACCAACGTCAATTTTATCACCTTCTTGAACGATGATGTTTGCGCCGATTTGTAATCTGTAAGCTGCATATCTCTTCGTGCCTGGAACCAGTACTGGTTGACCATTATCATCTACGATAACGATTCGTGGCTGAAGAGCTGGGTTTTTATTTTCAATTACTACACGGTGAGAAAGGCCTGTTACCGCATCCACTTGTTCGCTGATTGTTGAACCAACGATAATGTCTTCGTATTTAACAGTACCAGCAACTTCAGTAAGAGTTGGAATAGCGAATGGATCCCATTCAAGAATTCTATCCCCGACCTGAACGTGCTGACCTTGAGTAAAATAAATTCTAGAACCGTAAACTGCTGGGTATTTTTCTTTCTCAGTACCACGAGCATCTTTTACAATTACTTCCCCTACTTTGTTCATTACGATGTTGATTCCATCAGTGTTCGTTACGAATTGAACGTTTTCTAAATGGATAACCCCAGCTGTTCTAACTTCTGTTTTGTTAACTTGAGCACCTGCAGTTGCAGTACCACCAACGTGGAATGTTCTCATCGTTAACTGTGTTCCTGGCTCCCCGATTGACTGAGCTGCAATTACCCCAACTGTTTCACCAATTGAAACTAATTTACCGCGAGCAAGGTCGCGACCAAAGCAGTACGCACAGAAACCATGTCTTTCTTTACATGTTAATACTGATCTAACTTTAATTTGATCGACTTCATTATCCTTTAAAACCTTAATGTCTTTTTCTGAAAGCATATGGTTTCTTGGGAAAATTTCATCGCCATTTCCGTTAACAATAGCTTGAGCCGTAACACGACCCATTGTTCTTTCAGCTACGTGTTCAACGATTTCTCCAGCTTCAATTCTAGAGTTAAGAGTAATACCATCTGTAGCACCACAATCAGTTCCACGGATAATACCATCTTGAGCTACGTCAACTAAACGTCTCGTTAAGTAACCAGAGTTCGCTGTCTTTAAAGCTGTATCCGCTAGACCCTTACGAGCACCGTGAGTAGACGTGAAGTACTCTAGTACTGATAGACCTTCACGGAAGTTTGAAGTAATTGGAGTTTCAATAATTTCGCCTGATGGTTTTGCCATTAGACCTCTCATCCCTCCTAACTGTCTCATCTGTTGAGTCGAACCTCTGGCTCCAGAGTCCGCCATCATATAAAGAGAGTTGAAAGATGGAGCTTTTGTTGTTTCTTTTTCATCTTCAGAAGTAAATGTGTCTTGAGAAATTCTCTCAATCATTACTTTTGTAAGTTTTTCGTTTGTTTGTGCCCAAACGTCTACAATCTTATTGTATCGCTCACCATCAGTGATTGATCCTTCATTGTACTCTTCAGTAATCTTTGCAACTTCTTTATAAGCCTCACCAAGAATTCCTGCTTTTTCTTGCGGGATAACCATGTCATTTACGTTAATTGAAATACCCGCTTTAGTCGCGTACTCATAACCTAATCTCATGATGGCATCAGCAAGCATTACTGTATCTTTCTCTGTACCTACGCGGTAAGCAAGATCGATAAGTTTACCCAATGACTTCTTATTAAGAATTGTATTTACATCAGAATATTTTAAGCACTTAGGAACTGCATCATAAACGAATGTTCTACCTACAGTTGTCTCAATCATTTGTCCGTTAATACGAACTTTGATTGGAGCTTGTAAGTGAAGATTTCCTGTGTGGAAAGCAAACTGTGCTTCTTCTCTTGATGAGAATACTTTTGCATATCCGCGAGCAAATGGTCTTACTCTAGTCATGTAGTATAGACCCAATACGATATCCTGAGATGGAACAATGATTGGAGTTCCGTCTTTTGGAGAAAGAATATTGTTGGTCGACATAGCTAGAATTCTACATTCAATTTGTGCTTCAATCGATAATGGAACGTGAACGGCCATCTGGTCACCGTCGAAGTCAGCGTTGAACGCTGTACAAACAAGCGGGTGCAATTGGATAGCTTTACCTTCAATTAGAATTGGTTCGAAACCTTGGATACCAAGTCTGTGTAGAGTCGGTGCACGGTTTAGAAGAACTGGATGCTCTTGAACTACTTCTTCTAAGATATCCCAAACTTCTTGCTTTTGTTGATCAACCATACGCTTAGCTACTTTAATAGTTGTACAGTGACCTTTTTCAATAAGTTTGTTGTAAATAAACGGTTTGAAAAGTTCTAGGGCCATTAACTTTGGAAGACCACATTGGTGAAGTCTTAAATTTGGACCAACAACGATTACCGAACGTCCAGAGTAGTCAACACGCTTACCAAGAAGGTTTTGACGGAAACGTCCTTGCTTTCCTTTTAACATATCAGAAAGTGATCTTAATGGACGCTTGTTAGCTCCAGTGAAAACTTTTCCACGACGACCGTTATCAAATAAAGCATCAACTGCTTCTTGTAACATTCTCTTTTCGTTTCTGATGATGATTTCAGGTGCATTTAATTCTTTTAGACGCTTTAAACGGTTGTTACGGTTAATAACACGACGGTAAAGGTCGTTAAGATCTGAAGTTGCAAAACGTCCAGCCTCTAGTGGAACTAGTGGACGAAGATCTGGTGGAAGAACTGGAATAACATCCATCATGAACCACTCAGCTTTGTTTTCAGATTTTAAAATTGACTCAACTACTTTTAATCTTTTTACGATTTTTGCACGAGCCATTTCTGTAGAAGCAGCTCTTAAGCCTCTTCTTAATTCTTTGTTTTCAATATCAAGGTCGATTTTTCTAAGAAGATCTTTAATTGTAGATCCCCCCATACCTGCTTCGAACTCAATGTTTTGTTCTTTCAGCTCAGCATATTGCTGCTCAGAAATTACACGCCCAACTTCTAATCCACCATCTACATCGTGTGTAGCTGATGAAGTTACAATGTATGCTTCATAGTAAAGAACTCTTTCAAGCTCTTTAAGTGTTAGGTCAAGAAGTGAACCTAAACGAGATGGAAGTGAACGCAGCGAGAGTTACTTCAACTCCACACTTTTCACACACAACCCCTCTGTGCTTCATTCTTTTATATTTTCCACAAATACATTCATAATCTTTGATTGGTCCAAAGATTTTTGCACAGAAGAGACCATCTCTTTCTGGCTTGAATGTACGGTAGTTAATTGTCTCTGGCTTTTTTACTTCACCGAAAGACCATTCACGAATCGTGTCTGGTGAAGCCATCTTAATAGATACTGCTTCAACGCTAATAGGATCTTTTGGTTTATCGAAAAAGTTTAACAAGTCTTTCATGTGTATGTCCTTGTGTAGCTAATTTATTCTTTAATCTTCAAACATAAGAGAACAACAAATATACCTTGAAATAGGTAGGGCAATTGCTTGCCCTACAACTAACTAAAAGATTCTTCTTCGCTATTTTCTTCTAACTTAACATCTAAACACAGAGCTTGAAGCTCGCGAATGAGAACGTTAAATGATTCAGGTAATCCCGGCTCAAGAACTTGTTCACCTTTTACGATAGACTCATACATTCTAGTACGTCCGATTACGTCATCCGACTTAACCGTTAAGAACTCTTGTAAAGTATAAGCTGCACCGTATGCTTCAAGTGCCCAAACTTCCATCTCTCCTAATCTTTGTCCCCCGAACTGAGCCTTACCACCCAATGGTTGCTGAGTTACAAGTGAGTATGGACCAGTAGAACGAGCGTGGATCTTCTCATCGACAAGGTGGTGAAGTTTTAACATGTACATTGCACCAACTGTAACATCTTCTGAGAATACGTCCCCTGTTTTTCCGTCGAATAATGTAGTTTTTCCTGATGGATCTAAATCACCAAGTGTTAACATTTCACGGATATCATCTTCAGTTGCACCATCAAATACGTTTGTAGAGAAACGAACACCTTGTGATAGTTGTGTTGCAACGTCCATCACTCTTTCATCTGTAGCTTTCTTTAGCCATTCTTTCACAGCTTCAGTTTTATAGATTTTATAGATGAAATCTCTAAGTTCATTTATTTTTACTTTTTCTTCGATAAGCGCTTTGAATTTTTCACCAAGACCACGTCCAGCCCATCCCAAGTGCAACTCAAGAAGCTGACCAATGTTCATACGTGACGGAACCCCTAGTGGGTTAAGTACGATATCAACAGGTGTTCCATCAGCTAAGAATGGCATATCTTCCGCAGGAACTACGTTAGAAATAACACCCTTGTTACCGTGGCGTCCGGCCATCTTATCACCTGGTTGTAACTTTCTCTTAATAGCAACGTAAACCATTACTTTTTTGATTACGCCTGGAGGAAGTTCATCACCCTTATGAAGCTTAGCTACTTCTTCGTTCGCTTTTTGACGAACGCGATTAATTCTGTTTCTTACGTCAGCGAAGTAGTCAGAAACTTTTTCTTCTAACGTTGCTTCTAACGGTAAGTAACCAATTAGTTCGAATGGAATTGAAGAAAGTGTTTCGCCATTAACTTCAATACCCTTTCCAAGTAATTCAGTTGAACCATCTTCAGAAATAAGTTTATCAGTAGTTTTTGCACCTTTTAACATTTCAGCGATTTTGATAATTGCTGATGTCTGGATTGCTTTAACTTCGATTCTTTCATCTCTTCTAATAAGAGTTGTTTCAGTTTCGATGATTTCTTTTGAACGAGCATCTAGTTCAACACCTTCTCTCGTATAAACTTTTGCATCGATAACAGTTCCTCTAACAGATGAAGGAACTCTTAAAGAAGTATCTTTTACGTCTCCAGCTTTATCACCGAAGATTGCCTTTAAAAGTTTTTCTTCTGGAGATAATTGAGACTCACCTTTTGGAGTGATCTTACCAACTAGGATATCTCCCGGCTTAATGATCGCACCAACGCGAATGATCCCTGCTTCATCAAGATCTTTTAGAGCTTCTTCAGAAACGTTTGGAATATCGCGAGTGATTTCTTCTTTACCTAATTTCGTGTCACGAGCTTCAACTTCGAAACTTTCGATGTGGATAGATGTGAACACGTCTTTAGCTAAAATGTTCTCGTTAATTAAGATCGAATCCTCATAGTTATAACCACCCCATGGCATGAACGCTACAAGAACGTTTTGCCCTAGAGCTAAGTCACCCAAGTGAGTAGCTGGACCATCTGCGATTACCATACCTTTTGATACGTAATCACCCTCTTTAACAAGAGCTTTTTGGTTGTTACATGTATTTTGGTTAGTTCTTTGGTATTTTGTTAATTTATAAACATCAACACCTGACTCACCTTCAGTAAACTTCTCTCTTTGGATAACGATTCTGTTAGAATCAACAAAGATAACTTTTCCTGAATCTTTTGCGTAAACGATCGCGCCAGAGTCACGAGCAATAATTTGCTCAACACCAGTACCAACGATTGGAGCATCTGTACGAACAACAGGCACTGCCTGTCTCATCATGTTCGATCCCATTAGCGCGCGGTTCGCATCGTCGTGCTCAAGGAATGGAATAAGTGATGTTGCAATCGAAATCATCTGAGTTGGTGAAACGTCCATTAATTGAACATCGTTTGCCGTAACGAGAGTAAATTCCCCCGATGAACGAGCCGCAATTTGATCCCCAACTACTTTTCCACCAGCAATATACTTCGGATCAACCTGAGCAATAACTTTTCCTTCTTCCTCAAATGCAGAGAAGTACTTTGGTGGCTCAACAGTTCTATCCTCATTAACAACTTGGTAAGGAGTTTCAATGAACCCATACTCAGAAACGCGAGCATAAGTTGCAAGTGAAGTGATAAGACCAATGTTTGGTCCCTCTGGAGTTTCTACCGGACACATTCTTCCGTAGTGAGTTGCGTGAACGTCACGTACTTCAAATCCAGCTCTCTCTCTTGTAAGACCACCAGGTCCAAGAGCAGAAAGACGTCTTTTATGTGTTACTTCAGATAACGGGTTAGTTTGATCCATGAACTGTGAAAGCTGAGAAGAACCAAAAAATTCTTTTACAGCTGCAGCTACTGGTTTTTGATTTACAAGATCGTATGGCATCATTGTTTCAATTTCTTGAATGGCCATTCTTTCTTTTACTGCTCTTTCCATTCTTACAAGACCAACGCGGAATTGGTTTTCAAGAAGTTCACCAACAGCTCTTACACGACGGTTACCAAGGTGGTCGATATCATCAACTTTACCTTTACCGTTGTTTAATTCAACCAAGTACTTAACAGTGATTAAAATATCACTTCTTGTTAGAACAGTTTCCTCAACAGGAATATTCATGCCAAATTTGTAATTGATTTTCATACGACCAACACGAGATAAATCGTATTTGTCTTTATTGAAAAATAAGTTCTCAAATAATACTTCTGCCGCTTCAAGCGTTGGAGGCTCACCTGGTCTTAATCTTTCAAATATTTTAATTAATGCATCTTCTTTAGTTTCTGTTTTATCTAGAAGAAGCGTATTACGAACTTGATCACCGTAGTTAATCATGTCGATATAAAGAATTTTAATTTCTTTGATACCAGCTTTGATTAAATCGTGAATTTTTGATTCAGATAATGCTTCGTTTGCTAAACAGATTACTTCACCTGTTTTTTCATCAAAGATATCTTCTGCAACAACTTTACCTACGATTTCTTCTAATTCAGCTGGAAGCTCTGCAATTCCTGCTTCTTCCATTTTCTTAGATGATGCCTTAGTAAATTTTTTGCCTTTTTTAACAATGACTTTACCAGTTTTTGGCTCAAGAATATCGTTATTAGCTCTTGTTCCTACCAATAGATCGAAGTCCAATTTACGAGCATATGACCCGTCTTTGTTAAACTTCAATGTTTCCATTTCGTAAAATTTTGCAAGTAACTCTGCTGTAGAGTATCCCATTGCTTTAAGAACTACAGTTGCATGTAATTTTCTTTTTCTATCGATACGAGCAAAAAGAATATTTTTGTGATCGAATTCGAAATCTAACCAAGAACCTCTGTGTGGGATAATTCTTGCAGAGTAAAGTAATTTACCTGAAGAGTGTTTTTTACCACCATCGTGCTCGAAAATGATCCCTGGTGAACGGTGTAACTGAGATACGATTACTCGCTCAGTTCCGTTGTAAACAAATGATCCAGTTTCGGCCATAAGAGGAATGTTACCTAGGTAAACTTCTTGCTCTTTAACTGATGAAACAGATCTTTGCTCATTACCATCTTTATCTACGGCTACGTCGTAGAATACAAGTCGAACTACCACTTTAAGTGGTGCTTCATATGAAAGGCCTCTTTGACGGCATTCCTTAACTGTATATTTAGGTTCTTCTAGAGAGTATGAAACGAACTCTAGTGAAACAGTTTTGTTGAAGTCATAAATTGGAAAAACGGATTTAAAGACCGCTTGTAAACCTAAGTCCACACGCTTAGCTGGCGGAATGTCCTTTTGAAGAAAATCGTCGTAAGAATTAACCTGCAACTTCATCAGAGGAGGAGTGTCTAGTACCGTAGGCGTGAGTGCGAAATCTTTGCGAAACCATTCGTTAGGTGAAAAAACCTGAGTCATCGCGGTCTCCTGTGAAAATTATATGAAAAATTATTTATAAAAAACTAATTAAAATCTAAAACACAAAAGGGCATGTAAGAGTTTCCCCTTACACACCCTAATTTAACTAAATTTGCTAAGCAATTTTATACAAATTACTTAAGTTCAACCTTAGCTCCAGCTCCTTCAAGAGTTTTCTTGATAGCTTCAGCGTCAGCTTTTGAGATACCTTCTTTAACAACTTTTGGTGCACCTTCAACAAGATCTTTAGCTTCTTTAAGACCAAGACCTGTGATTGTACGGATTTCTTTAATAACGTTGATTTTCTTTTCTCCACCGTCAGCAAGAACAACTGTAAATTCAGTTTGCTCTTCAACAGCAGCAGCTGGACCAGCAGCACCAGCAACAGCAACTGGAGCAGCAGAAACACCAAATTTCTCTTCTAATTCTTTTACAAGATTAGCGATGTCTAGAACTGACATTTTTGAGATATGTTCGATTAATTGTTCATTTGTGATAGCCATATAATTCTCCTAAATAGTTTTTTAAAAAAATAAAATTAATAATAAAAATTAAGCTAATTCGCCTGATTCTTTCTTTTCTTTGATAGCAACAAGAACGCGTGCAAAAGCCGATACTGGCGCAATGAATGTCGCAAGTAAAGTACCAAGCATTTGGTCTCTTCCTGGTAAGCTTGCAAGTTGTTTAACTTGAGCTTGGTTCAATAATTGACCATCAAGTAAACCACCTTTAAGTGTTACCAACTCCAGGCTATCACCTGCAGTTTTAATTGATTTAGCAACCGCTGCGACATCGTCGAATGCAAATGCAAGAGCGTGTGGCCCTTTTAAGTTTGCAACGAGTCCTTCTACAGGAGTGCCTACTGCTGCTTTCACAAATAACGTGTTACGTGTTACAACAATTTTCCCCTTGTTGTCACGAACAGACTTGCGAATGCTAACAGCATCATTAGCACTTACGCCAATGAGGTTTGTTAGAAAGATAGCTTTTGCATTACCGATGTCTGTTTTAAGACTTTCGATGATGGCTTCTTTCTCTGTTCTGTTAAGCATACATCCTCCAATTGTTTATATTCGGAGGGGAGTTTCGGCAGGATTTATAGATTACAACCTTGTAATCAACCGGCTTTCTTCAACCCCTTCATTCACTAAAATTATACTAAGTTAGCCTCAGCAGTATCGATTTTGATACCTGGCCCCATTGTTGAGCTGATTGTAAGTGACTTTAAATAAGTCCCTTTTGCCGTTGAAGGCTTCGCTCTCATGATTGCAGTTAATACAGCATCATAATTCTTTTTCAAATCAGCATCAGAGAATGAACTCTTACCGATTGGCATATGAATGATACCTGTTTTATCTGTTCTATATTCAACTTTACCTGCTTTTTGCTCTTTAACAGCTCCAGCGATATCAGTTGTTACTGTTCCTAATTTTGGGTTTGGCATTAATCCACGAGGCCCAAGGATACGTGCAACTTTACCAAGCTTTGACATCATATCTGGTGATGCAATAACGCGGTCAAAGTCTAACCATCCACCAGCGATTTGGTTAATTAGATCGTCGCCACCAGCATGGTCTGCACCAGCTGCTTTTGCTTCGTCAACTTTAGCTGCAGAAGTAATAACTGCAACTTTTACTGTTTTACCTGTACCAGCTGGAAGAGCTAGTGCTCCTCTGATCATTTGGTCAGCGTGTCTTGGATCAACTCCAAGTCTGAATGCTAAGTCTACGGTTTCATCAAATTTTGCAAACTTAACTTCTTTTAAAAGCTTGATGGCTTCAGTTGATGTATATGATTTTGATCTATCAACTTTTTCCATTGCCGCTGTATATTTTTTAGATGGCTTTTTCATGTTTTCTCCTGCGGTCTGTGGCATTACGCCTCCCGCTTAATTTTTAATAATTAATAATCTAATTTAAGACCCATCGAACGGATTGATCCTTCGATCGTTCTCATTCCTGCGTCTTTTGTACCAGCTGTTAAATCTGGTTTTTTCATTTCAACGATTTCTTCCACTGTTTTCTTTGGAACTTTTTTCGCCATTACTTCAGATCCTGGCTTTTGAGCTCCTCTGTCTAGCTTTAACTTATCTTTTACAAGGTAAGAAGCTGGTGGTGTTTTCGTTATAAATGTAAACGAACGGTCTGAATAAACAGTTATAATCGTTGGAAGGATTACGCCTGGTTGACCTTGAGTTTTTGCATTGAAAGCTTTGCAGAACTCCATAATGTTCACACCTTTTTGACCCAATGCTGGACCAATTGGTGGTGATGGGTTTGCTTTGCCTCCAGGAATTTGCAACTTGATGAAACCTGTTACTTTTTTAGCCATTTTAATTCTCCTAGAACTGCACTTCTTTAACTATGAAATTTTCTCGACCTGAGTGAAATCTAACTCAACTGGAGTTGGACGACCAAAGATCGATACGTTAACTTTTACTTTACCTTTTTCACTTACAGCTTCAACTGTACCAACGAAATTTGCAAAAGGTCCTTCAATAACTCGAACACTTTCGCCTTCTGATAAATTAACCGTCGTACGAGGTTTTTTGAATCCCTCTTCCATCTGGTTAGTCATCGCCATTGCTTCTTCGTCAGTAATTGGAGCTGGTTTTGTAGGTGATCCACCAACAAAGCCGCTAATCTTATCCGTATTCTTGACAAGGTGCCAGGTTTTATCATTCATAACCATCTTTATCAAGACGTAACCTGGAAAAAACTTTTTCTTAATAGTTTTCTTTTTTCCATTTGCTGTTGTAACGATTGTTTCTTCTGGTACCAGTACCTTTGCGAAGAATTCAGTCATTTTATAATTAACAATTCTCTCTTTAAGAGTCTTGCAAACTTTATTTTCTTGGCCAGTTGCAGTCTTTGCGATGAACCATTTAAAGTCCGCCGTGTCACCAACTGCTAATTCAATTTCTGTGCTTTGATTTGATTCAGTCATAACCTAGTCACTCTTCCTTTAATTAATAAACGAACTCTAGAATTTTCTTAAAAATTAAATCAACTGTTACGAAAATTGCCGAAACAATTACTAGAGAGATTAATAATCCCACAGTGATTTTTACAGTTTGATCTTTTGTCGGCCAAACAACTTTCAAAAGTTCATTATAAACTTCCTCTAGGTAGCCGAATGATTTTTTGTTATTGATAACAAAGAAGAAAGTTCCAATACCAATGATTGCACCAAGCGCTTGAGAAATACTTGCGTATCCTGCAATTTTCGCTTCTAAGTCAAACCATACTGATAATTGAATCGCGAATTTGTAGATAACAAATCCCACGATACCTGAAAAAATAGCAACGAGAGCGTTGATCCACTTTTTTGAATCTTCACTTTTAATGAATGACATAATAATCCCTAAGTTTAGCTAAAATGTAGAGTCTATCTTATATGCTTGAAAAACTGCAAAATGTCTATTGTTTTGTTTGGAAAAAGGTTGACAAT
>JAKLJM010000090.1 GCA_023151145.1 Bacteriovoracaceae bacterium
GTCCAAAGACTTTTGCTTTTAAAAAATCTTCCAATTTTAAAACGTTTTCTTGTTTTGATTTTAAAATCTTTTCAACGGGTATACCTTTTGTACGTGAAATAATATTAGCAATATGTTCAGTTTTTAAAATCCAATCATGAGAAAGAGCGGCAAGTTCTTTTTCAACTTGTGGGATATGAGAGTATTTTAGCTTTGATGCTTCCTCATAATTTTGAGTACGCTCTGCTTGTGATAATTCAAATTTATAGCGATCTAATTGATTTTTTAACTCTGAAACTTTTTTCAGTGATAAAACTTCTTTTTCCCACTTAGCTTTGCCTTCACTAAATTCAACTTCTAAGTTTTCAATTTCTTTTAAAATATCAGCATTATTAGTTGTTGTTTTAGAAAAGATTTTCTTAGAACGAATTTCAGCTTCTAACTCAACTAAACTTGCCGGCATAGCCTCTGCTGAAAGTTTAAGGGCAGATGATGCTTCATCAATTAGGTCAATGGCCTTATCTGGTAAATTTTTATCCGGAATATATTGAGACGATAAAAAAACCGCATTATAAACGGCGTCATCAGAAATTTTAATCCCATGGTGAATTTCCATTTTTTCTCTAATACCCATTAAAATTTCAATAGCATCTTCTTTAGAAGGCTCATTCACGGGAACAGACCTAAATCGTCTTTCTAGGGCCGAATCATTCAAGATATATTTTTGAAATTCATCTGGAGTAGTCGCACCAACACAGTGTAATTCTCCGCGAGCTAAAGCTGGTTTTAAAAGATTGGCTGCATCCATGGCGCCATCAGTTTTCCCGGCTCCAACTAACTGGTGAATTTCATCGATAAATAAAATGGCATCACCATTTTGGCCTTTGATAAATTTTAAAAGTTTTTGTAAACGCTCTTCAAATTCACCTCGATATTTTGTTCCGGCCATTAAAGAACCAAGATCAAGTGAATAAACAGTTTTTCCTTGTAAAACATCGGGAACATTACCCTTCACGATAGCTTCTGCTAATCCTTCAACGATGGCGGTTTTCCCTACCCCTGCAGGGCCTACGAGCACTGGATTATTTTTTCCTCGACGACCTAATATCTCCATCACTGCGCGAATCTCCATTGATCGCCCAATCACGGGATCAAGCTTTCCATTGGTCGCTAATTCATTTAGATCAGTTAGAAAATCAGGCTTTTCATTCTCTGGATCACCATCATTCGTAGAACTAAATTCTTTGTAATCAATAATTAATTCTGGTAGGAACTGAGGCATAAATTTGATTAAGTCTCTTTCCATAATTTCAGTTTTACCACGCTGAATGGCTTCACTCGATGCATAGGTCAACCACTCCGACAGTTTCGTCGAAGCGCGCAATGAATCTATTTCAACTTTATTAGAAGTTGTAGGAACTTTTGCTAAAACTTTTTCAATTTCTGCTTTATATTTTTTTAACCCACGACTTGAGTAAGTTTGAGGATTATTCATTAACCCATAAACCAAATGTATGGGAAAGAGTTCCGTGTTCTTTCGCTTGATAGCCTCAGTTTGAGCAATGGCCAAAGATCCTTCTACTATTTGATCGAACTTATTCATATCCCTCTCCTTAGTATCATCAAAAAGCATAGTGCTTTTTATTTTCTCACTACTAAGATGGGTTTTGTTTCACTAACGTCAAGTCATTCCAAAAAATGGATTCAAATAATTCTTAAAAAAAATTAATGATTGTCTAATCCAAGAAGCTTGCTAATGAAGGTGTTTCCTCATAAAATTCAAACACTTGTTTAAATCAAACGATCACATTAAAGCCAAAAGGGTGTAACTATGCGATATTTAAAAAATAAAAATGGCCCAAAGCTATTTACCACCAGCATGAAAACGCTGTTTTTCATTGCTTTCACCGTCCTCTTCACGGCCCGTGCCAATGAAATAAATGAATCACTTTTAATAACAAAAATTCGAGAAAACTCCCATCAAGTGAACACTTTAAAAGCTCAAGGGCTATTGAATGAAATAAAAGAGCTTCAAACAAATGAGTTGTATAATACTGATCTCTATTTAGAGACAAGTTATTATAAAACAAAAGAACAGGCGCTTATTCCGATGAATCCTGTTTTTTCTCCAATCCTAGACGGAAAAATTGGGATTCGTAAAAATCATGAATTTGGTCTAAGTTCAGACTTATCTCTAACAAATAATATTAAGAGTTCTACGAGTGGAACGACAAAATACAATGATCTTTCTTCCAGTACTCTACAATACTCGCTTAAAATGGATATTTGGAAAGATTTTTTAGGTCGTACAACCAAAGCTCAACTATCAAATCTCAACCTCGAAAGCCAAAAAGCAGATCTACAAACAAAAATTGCAATTAAAAATTTCGAAATACAAATGCGCAGACTTTATTGGTCACTAGTTGCTAATAATGAATCTTTAAAAATATCTGATGAACTTTTAAAGTCGGCCAACTCACTTTTAGCAGAATCTAAAAAAAGATTTCAAAACTCCATTGCAGAGAAAGACGAAGTGGCAAGATATGAAGCTCTGGTTGCTCAGAGAAAAGGTTCTATCCTTTTATTAGAATTTCAAAGAGAAAATTTAATTCAAACACTAAAATTAGCTCTTCCAGAACTAGGAACCGACATCCAACTTGGTCAGTATAATATTGATGATACAATTACCAAAGTTTTAGCATGTACAGAAACAATTTCAAGCGAAGCTTCAACCCCTAATCATTTTACATCTTATGATGAATTGGCCGAAATGCTAAAAACAATAAAAGAAAACCAAAAAACGGTTACAAGTCGTTATGACGATACAAACGCTCTGTTATTTGGATCCGTAAAAGCAACAGGTACATCATCTAATCCAAATGGGGCAAATGAATATAATGGTAGTCTCTCAAATGCTTTTTCAGATCTTTCAAATAACAAACGATCTGGTTTTTTAGTTGGCCTAAATATCACAATCCCCCTAGGCGATGCAAAAAATCGTACTCAATCTGTAAAAGAAGCTTATGACCGATTATCTCTAGATTCTGAAATTGAAAAAATTCAAAGCAACAACAATGCCACTCACTCACAGCTCGTAAAATCCATTCGCATCTTAAATGAAGTATTAAGAGCACAAAAAATTAACTCGGCCCAATTAAAAATACGTATTGATGGCGTTCGTAAAAAATACATCCAAGCACGTGCCTCAGTTGATGACTTAATCAATGATCAAGACTCTTTACTTTCATCGGAACTAACGACCATCGAAACAAGATTAAAAATACTAAATACGATCTTTGATTATTTAACTGTTTTCAATGAAACACCTTGTGACTTTAATAGGATTTAATATATGAAAAATCTTTCATCTTTTTTTATCGTTAACCCAAAACTTACCGCAGTTCTCACCATGTTTTTAATTCTCTTTGGTTTTATGGGAATTAAAAAAATGAATGCGGAATCTTATCCTTCAGTAGATTTTGCAACGGCCATTATTGAAACTGATTATTTTGGAGCGTCTCCAGAAGATATCGAAATCAAAATAACAAAACCGATTGAAGATGAAATACGAGGAGTCTCTGGCCTAAAAGATGTTCGCTCGGTTTCTCAAGCCGGTAAAAGCCGTATTATTGTTCGAGTCGACATGGATAACCCTAAAGTTATTGTAAAAGATGTTATGTCTGAGCTCCAGCGTTCAATTGATAGAGCAAAAAATCTCCCAACTGACTTAAAAGACAAACCAAAATTTACAGAAATTAAATCAGAAGAATTTGCAGCATTAGAAATCGCGGTCATCGGTGATAATACTGGACGCTATCGTGACTTAGTGGCAGATCGCTTAAAAGAAGATATTGAAGATGATAAGAACGTAAAAGCCGTCATCTTAGATGGATACAGAGAAAGAGAATTTGAAATTGAACTTTCACAAAAGAAGTTAGACTTTCACCATATTGGTGTCTCTGAAGTCATGCAAAAAATTGGTCTAAGAAATATTAATATACCCGGTGGAGAAATCGAAGACACTCAATTTCAAAAACTTGTTAAAATTGATGGTAAAGTCAAAAACGTAGAAGAGCTCAAAAACCTCCCTATTCGTTCTAATTTTCAAGGTCAGATGATCTACCTTAAAGATGTCGCGACGGTAAAAGACGGTGAACAAAAACCTCGAATTCTTGCACGCTATAAGGGACAAGATGCAACCTTATTAACAGTACAAAAAAAAGGTGGAGCCGACACTCTTAAACTTGTTAATAATATCAGGCCCATTCTAGAGAAATATGAAATTCAAAATAAAGGTAAAATCAAATTTCAAATTTTCAACGATGAAGGTGTACGTGTTCAGGCCAAATTAGACACCTTATCTTCTAACGCAATTTCCGGACTAGTTGTCGTTGTTGCGGTCCTATTATTTTTTATGCCAGGGCGAATTGGATTGATGGTGGCCATATCACTACCAGTCTCTTTATTAGCGACGTTAGGAATTATGCCAAGCCTTGGAATGACATTAAACTCAATCACAATATTGGCCTTAATTATCGCCATGGGAATGCTCGTAGATAACTCAGTCGTTATTTCTGAAGAATGGATCAGAAGAAGACAGCTCGGCCAAAACTCACTAAATGCCGCAGTCGATACCGTAACGACAATGTGGATTCCCATCACGGCCACGGCCTTTACGACGATTGCAGCTTTTCTTCCCATGTTAGTAACAACTGGAATCATGGGGCGTTTTATTTCTGCCATTCCAATTGTCGTCACCATTGCTCTATTATTTTGTTTATTAGAATGTTTTCTATTCTTACCAATGCGATTGCACTTAGTTGGAGAAAACTTAAAAGTAAAAGATGTGAATGAACAAGAATCTCATTGGTTTGAAAAAATCTCATCTCGTTTTGAAAAACTCATGGAAAAACTGGTTGATCATAGATATTTAACGGCACTTGGAATCACCGGTATTGTTGTGCTCTCTTTTGTTATCATTGGAGTTTTTAGTAAATTCATGCTTTTCCCTCCTGAGCAAACAGAAATTTATCTGGCCCGAATTGAAATGTCTTCAAATACAAAACTCTCTAAAACTCATGAACTGACCCAGAAGGTACAATTAGAGATAGATAAAGTATTAGGAGATAAACTTTTAAAACACTCTGTTGCAATGGCCGGGACCTCTCAAGCTGTATTAACAGATATTAAAGGACAGCGAGGAGATAACGTAGGTCTTATCAAAATCTTTATGACTGATTTTGCCAAAAATAATTTACCTCATACCGAAGTTTTAGAGAAACTAAGAACTATTAAAATTCCTGAAATAAAAACTTTAACTTTTGAAGCACAAGTCAATGGACCACCTGTAGGCTCTCCAGTATCCGTGACCTTTAGATCAAATAACGCCGAAAGTTTGGACCAACTTATTCAAAAAATTTCAGTTGACCTTGGAAAACATAAAGGTGCCTATGACATCAAGGTCGATGATGTCTTTGGACCTGATGAAATAAATGTAAATCTTTTTTATGAAAAAATAGATCAACTAGGTCTATCAGCTCAAAGCATTGGAAACACCGTCAGAACTGCTCTCTCAGGAGCTTTTGTTTCCGACGTTACTCTGAATAACAAAGATGTTGAATTAAAAGTAAAATTTGGTGATGTATCAAAAGAAAATGTACAAGATTTAAATCAAATGAAAATCATGGATCAACGAGGAAATCTTGTTCCACTTTCTCTCCTTGCAAAATCAGTTGAAAGTAAAGGAACAGCACAGGTAAAAAGATTTGATTATAAAAGAGCCAGAACTCTCCTCGCAGAAGTAGATACTCAGTTAACGACTTCTGTGCTGGCCAATAAAGTTGTGATTGAAGCTTTTGAAAAATATCAAGTTGATCATCCTGAAGTATCTATGGTTTTAGGTGGAGAACAGGAAAGCACGAATGAATCGATGGCCTCTCTTGGAAATGCTCTTGTTCTCGCTTTAATTGGTATCTATGCCATTATGGTGTATATCTTCAGATCCTATCTAGCTCCTGGTTTAATTATGACCACAATTCCACTTGGACTTTTGGGTGTCTCTCTTTCTTTTTGGGCACACGGAAGACCTGTTAGCTTTTTGGCCATGATTGGGGTCATTGGTTTAGCGGGGATTATTGTAAATAACGGAATCATCCTAATAGACTTTATTAATCAAATGAAAGACGAAGGTAAGATGAGCTTACGGGATATTCTCATCAAAGCACCAACCATACGTCTAAAGCCCGTTATGGCCACTTCTCTCACCACAATGGGTGGACTATTTCCAACGGCCTATGGTTTAGGTGGCGCAGACTCAATGCTTATTCCCATGACACTGGCCATGGCATGGGGTCTAACTACTGGAACCATTTTAACTTTAATCTGGATACCTGTTGGATTTGGAATTATTGAAGATTTTGGAAAATTTATAAATAGAATTCCCTATCTGCCCAATAAATTAAAAACGACTCCTTATGAGCCTACATATAAAAGTGTAAAACAAGAAGTCGCTAATAATAGTTAGGTAATTATAAATGAATACTATCCATGCCCATGAAACGAAAAAAAAGATTATCGATGTTGCCAGAAAAATATTTTCTGAAAATGGTTTCGAGGGAACATCGATTCGTGAATTAGCGAAACAAGCTGAAGTTAATGTAGCTGCTATTAACTATCATTTTGGAAGTAAAGAGCAGCTTTTCTTCTTTATTATTCAAGATGCTATTACAAACTTAACTTTAAGTTTAAAACTCATCTACGAGAATCATCTTTTAGAGAAAACAAATGCTGAAGATTTTTTCCTTGAGGTCTATCGCTATTTTCATAAAAATTCTTCCGACATAGTTTCAACAATGAAAGTTTTAATGTCTGTTCCGATGACTCAAAAATCAGAAATGCGACATGTTAAAGAAATTGAAAAAGGGCCACCTGGTACTGAGTATTTTGAAAAAGTTCTAATAAAAAACAGCCCAAAGGAAATCAGTGCCGAAAATCTCCATTGGGCAACGACCGCCATTTTTTCTCACATCACACATAAAACAATTATAATGCACACTTGTATTTCAGAAGAAGATAAAGAGAATCCGGATTATTTTTGTTCGGACCTAGATTTTGAAAATGGTGTTAGAAAATTAATTCAATCTATTTTTCTATTCTTAAAACAATAAAAAGGGAAGCCGATTAAAGCTTCCCATTTTTTTTTAGATATTATCTTTAATTTTAGATCGTACTTCGATTTCTACTTTTTCTAAAGGCGCTGGTTTAAAAATTCTATTAAGCATAAACGCTAATCTTAAACCGCCCTTTTTTAAACGCTCTTCGTAAGTCTTTTTCGCTGCATAATGGTACTCGTAAGAAAGATTCTCTGATTTTGTATCATAGACTAAGCCTCTAAGATCTTGTGACTCCTTTGCCCAATCAACGTACGTCCCTTTTACCCATTCTTTTCTTTCATCATCTGAAAACTTATTCAACCAAGTTGAATATTCGGTATAAGAAAGTTCTTCAAATTTAATCAGGTCTTCATCCCAAATGGCGTGAAGATTTGTATCGCGTTTAAACCAACCAAGCTTTACACGATTGCCTCCAAGATCATCGGCCAATCCAACATGTAGCGGCTGATGTAAATCACCTAAAAAGTGAATATAAAAACGAAGGGCCTTAATTCTTTCTTCTTTTGGTTGTTTAGTATCACGAATCACATCTTCTAATCTAAAAAGCGCTTCAATCACATCGCCTTCTTTCACTCTTTTTTGATCAAAATAACTTTTTCCTGTGGGGATACTGACGTAATGCCAAGGAAAAGAGTAACCATAAACTTTTGGTTCTGAACGAATCTCATCTGCCCAAGTGGAAGCTCTGGCCAAATCATCAGTTGCCAGAAGATCTTGCAAAGCTTTTTTAGTTTTGCTGTCGATATTTCTTTCTGCCACTTCACCAACAATGCGATGACCGAGTTTACCCCATGCTAAAATTTCAGCTGAAGAGAATAATAAAACTGCTAATAAAATAATTAACTGCTTTTGCTACAGATTTAGGAACCATTTTCTCCCAACCTTCATCGCCGTCTTGAATCATTCTAAGAACAGTTCTAGACCAAATATGAATAACATTTTTATCGTAATCTGTAATGTCTTCAATATATTTGTTTTCTGTTAGGAATAAGAGCATAAAGAGATGCTCATCTTTTAAAGTCATATTGTGAGTGGTTTTTAATTCTCCTGCATCATCAAGAGAAGGATAAACGTATACCTTTGATTTTGGCTCAAAAAGTCCACCAAGCTGATGAAGCAATTTGCCTTCTTCAACTTTCATAAATGTGTCTTCTAAATTGTATGTCCCCATCACATAGGCAATTTTCTTTTTAGAGAGTTTATTTAAAAAGATATTTAATTCTGCATAAGTGTCTGAGCTAGAGATAAGCACATTGTGCCCAAGTGCCGAGAGAAGATCTACGCGCGCTAAAAAATCTTCGTTATCGACCATTCCACGTTCAATAAGTTGCGACATAGATATTTCTGGCAGAACGAGAATATTTTTTTGTTCTTCAGAATCTAAACTTACTTTAAATTTTGCTAGTCCTGTATTTAACATATCTAAACTCAACAGAGTCGTTGGTCTAAATCCCCCTCGCAAAACTAAAACATTCTTTTTATAAATGACATCACTGGCCTGAACAACTTTTCCGTCACCATCAAAAATGACGGCTTCACAAAGTTTTCTCTTAACAAGTTCAAGACAAAGAAGCCTTGAATCAACGCCAAAAAAAGCGTCTCCAGAAACACGGATCATATCAATTTGAATACGAGAATTAGATAACCCATCCATTAAACCAGAAATAAATTGTTCACGATCATGAGCATAGTTATAAACGGCATGAATGAGGTTAACACCAATTAAGCCGACTGCTTCTTGTTGTTGAGTGTTTTCAGCATCAAGCATTTTAATATGCATAATAACTTCTGATGGTTTGGCTTTGGCCTTATGTTGGAATTTTACTCCAAGCCATCCGTGATTATCCCCAGTGCCACGATAGGATTTGGCGGCCACGGTGTCAGCGAAAGCGAAAAATGTAGTTTCCGGATGGCGAATTTCACTTAAACGATCGACTAATTGATTAAATTCGTGATCAAGCATTTTATGCAAACGATCTTCACACACATAACGTCCTGAAGATTCCTTCCCATAGACAGAATCAGAGACCGTCATGTCATAGGCAGAAATTGATTTGGCAATGGTCCCTGCGGCTCCGCCCGCCCGAAAAAAGTGTCTGGCCACTTCCTGGCCGGCGCCAATTTCGGCGAACGTACCATAAATATGAGGATTGAGATTAATCTCAAGCGCTTTTTGTCTTTGTCCTAGACCCATAATTCTTAAACCTTGCTGTAAAATGAGATATACTTATGATAAATCTTTTTAAAGCGTCTGAAAATAAAGGAAAAATATGAGTACTCCTAAACTAAAATGCCACGTTTTTGTGTGCACCTCATGCACCTACAAAGAATTCAACGGCAATGAATCTAACCCGGAAATTGCCAAAAATATCCGCTCTACCGTTAAGACGGAAGCCGTTAAAAAATATGGCCGTGACAACGTCCGGGTATCGGCCGTTAACTGCTTAGGAACCTGCGAGCATGGGATTAGTGCTGTTATGTACCCGCAAAATGAATGGAAACTTAATCTTCGCGAGCACGATGCCCCAGATCTGTTAAATTGGATTGATAGCAAAATGACCCCAAATTCCTAACCTCAATCAAGGTTCCTGGAACCTTTTAGGGGAAAAAACTCTCAATTATTAACTCTGGCTGTCCGAGAAGACTAAAACGGTATATAATAAGTTTATCTACCGCCTTCACCCTCATCCCGAGCGGTTTAGAAGGATGATTCTCTGGAGGATGATATGTCTCAATTCCAACTAGCTCCACACTTCATTGATCTTGCGATTACGTTATCTGTAGTGACTCTTTTTATTACAGCATTGGTTTTAAAATCAAAACCAGAGCTAAAACGTGTTCCTGTAAGAATTAAAAAATAAAATATTCTACTTTTCGAAGTGGAAGTCTTGAGTGTTTTTCACTCCGGTTTTCACTTCGCTTTTATGATAGACCACCGAATTTTTTTCCGTTGATTTTGTTAGCCACACATTCCCACCAATAATTGACCCTTCTCCAATAATTGTCTCTCCGCCTAGAACAGTTGCATTTGAATAAATCACTACATTGTTTTCAATCGTTGGATGTCTTTTTATCCCTTTTAAATTCACATGAACACTCAGTGCCCCAAGTGTTACACCTTGATATATTTTCACATGATCTCCCACCACCGTCGTTTCACCGATGACAACGCCAGTGCCGTGATCAATAAAAAAATATTTACCAATTTTTGCCCCTGGATGAATATCAATGCCGGTTTTTGAGTGGGCCAATTCAGTAATGAGACGAGGAATCAAAGGAATTTCTAGTTGATAAAAAACGTGAGCGATTCGATAACAAAAAATGGCCTTGAAGCCTGGATAACACAAAACCACTTCGTTTAAACTTTTTGCTGCGGGATCATTTTCAATAAAGCTTTGAATGTCCAATAACAGCGTCTCATAAACCTGATCTAATGTTGAAAAAAATTCTGATATTTTTTTTTGACATTCGCTTTCGCTTTTACACATTACTGCAAATACTTTTTTCAACTGACATTGAAGATTAGAAAAATGCGCCTGAATATCGTTTTCTGAAAGGACAAAATTAGCGCGTCTTTCTGGAAAGAGAACGAAAAATAAATCATCAATAAAAGTTGCGAGCAATTCGGTATCTACAGCATTTTTATCCGTAGTCTGAAGCCGAGAATAGATTTTTTTAGATAAACCAATGACTTGTTCCATACAACCCGCCTAAAAGAGCTAAATTCATACCCTATTATGCCCTAAAAGCCTTATATGGTCATGAGTAAAATATTCAGCCTCCCTTGTAAAAAATGCTTAAAGGGACTAAATTGCGCCCCAAACAGGGGACGTCTCTATGATGAAGAAAGCTAGTACTAAGGCCATAAATTTAAAAATGATGTTTTTTACATTAACTGTGGGATCGATCTCTTTTACTCCGGTTTGCGCCGATTTAGTGCGTGCCAATGACATTGTCGCTCCTCAAGTCATCTATGATACGGATTCAAGAGTTGAATCTAGACTATATAAAGACGAAAAATTTAGAGAACTTCGAAAAGCTGTGGCCATTAGAGTGCAAGATTATCGATTAGAAAAGAGAAATGATGGATCAGGATTAGTTGATTTCTCAAAAATTACACTTGAAGAAATGGCTCCAGATATGTGTACGGAAGAAAGATTTAAACAACAATATAGTCTAGGGAATTGTACAGGTTTTATTGTCGATGAAAAAACCCTAGTAACCGCAGGACACTGTATGTTTTCAGAAGTTGACTGCGAATCTTATAAATGGGCCTTTGGCTTTGAAGATAATACCGAAGTCTTAAAAGAAGAAAATGTTTATAGTTGTAAAAAAATCATTTCTCAATCATTTGAATACAGTGAAACAAAAGTCAGTGACTATGCAGTCATTGAACTAGATCGACCAGTAAAAGGAATTAAACCTTTAAAAATGAGAAAATTTGGAAGACCGCTCATTGGAACTAATTTGGTTGTAATCGGACACCCCATGGGACTTCCTTTAAAAACAGCTGATGGAGCTAAAGTTTCCTCTTTAAATGAAAAAGAAAGAGAAGATATTTTTGGTTCATTGAAACTTAGAAAAAATTATCTTGAAGCCAATCTTGATACCTATGGCGGAAACTCTGGTTCTCCTGTATTTAACAAAAGAACTGGAAAAGTCGAAGGAATCCTCATTCAAGGCTACGAAGACTTTGAATGGGATGAAAAAGAACAATGCGAAAGATCCATCACATTAAAAGGTGGGTTGTTTAATTCCTATGAAAAGATCATGCGTATTAATAAAATACCGGCCTTAAAATAAAAAAAGCCCCATCATTATTTTGATGGGGCTTTTTTTATGCTACTAATTTAATCTCTGTAGATAACTCTTTCATTTCTTGAATCGATTCAGCATTATAACCATCAACCGTTGCTACTAAGTTAGCCACCTGTTTTCTTAAATTAAGTGCTTGCTTAGATAATTTCTCAGCGGCTTTAGCGGATTCCGTGGAATTTGAAGAGTTAATTTGTGTGACTTGATCAAGCTGGGAAACAGCTTTGGTAATCTCTTGAACACCTAATGATTGTTCCTTACTTGCATTGGCAATTTCTGAAACCCTATTAGTCACTTCAGAAACAGATTCTACAATTTCATTAAGAACTTCACGACACTCAAGTGCTACATGATTTCCTTTCTCAATGTTCGTCTTTCCATTCTGAATAAGTTTATTCACTTTTTCAGTTGAATG
>JAKLJM010000091.1 GCA_023151145.1 Bacteriovoracaceae bacterium
GCGCCTAACATTCTATCTAAAATCGCAGTTGAATTATCTAAATCAGGTGTCGTAAATTGGCGCACAAAACTTGGCACCAGCACACTTCCTAATTCCTTAGAATCAACTTTTAACCAGCTAAAGTTTTCAATATTGTCTTCGACTGGTAATCCTTCAAACAATGAAAGCTCCCAATTCCATAACCATTTTTCACCAGAAAAAAGTGGTTGCCCCAATTTATCAGTCATTGCTAAAACTAATTTATCTTTACTGCCATTAAGACCATAAAAAACTAAATCATTTGATCCATCAAGGTTGATATCTCGCTCATGTACCGTGATCACTCTGGTCATTTTTGGAAGCGTAACTCTCGTCAAAGTTAGCCCATTATTTTCTTGACGATATAATGTCACAACAGTTTCTTTTTCACTTTGTTTAGATTTCTCTAGACCAAAATAAAATGATCCCGATTCAGAGAGCTTAATTCCGCCTTGTAATCGACTAACTAAACGCTCATTTGAGTTTGCCAATAAATCATTTGGTGAAATTCCTTGAATTTCTAACTTTCTTATATTTTGTAATTTCTCTAAATCACGACTTAAAATCAAGGTCATAGGATTTTGAGATTGAAAACCAAGGTCAAGACTAGATATTTTAACTTTAATATCTTGATGTGAATCAACAACTAAATCTTTTAGAGATAATTGAAAACTCAGTTCTTTTACGACTCCTGGAACTAAACTTGTCGCCTGACACTTTTCCTTAAGAATTAAATCATTCGAAGTTTCTAAACAAACAGTTGCATTTACTTCTTTCAACTCTCTTTCAGAAAGTTCAGGAGAAAATTGCGAGAGCTTAAGTTTAATCCCTTGAGTAAAACCAGTTTCTTCAGCAATTTTAACTTCAGAATTTTCTTTCTGAAGCAATTGTATAAGATTGGTCTTTGTCTTTAATAATCTAATACTTTCTTCCATATTTAATTGACCAAAGACAATTGGTCGCACACTACTTGGAGTAGAAGAACTAATGGCACTTGTGCCCTTTAAAAGAAGGAGTCTTAATTCATCATTAGATAATTTGTTGTTTAAAAGACGCAGGGTCGCTGCTACACCGGCAACAAGCGGAGAAGCTTGTGAAGAGCCGCGTTTAGCATCGTAACCTCTAATTCTTAACAGACGTGACTCAACTCCTTCTGGAATGGTAGAAACCATAAACTCACCAGGAGCGACCATATCTACTTTAGAACCATAGTTTGAAAAATCTGTTAAAGCACCGGTGTTATCTACAGCACCCACGCATAGGACTGAATCATAGGCACAAGGATAAGTGGGAAGGTCTTTATTATTATTTCCACTAGCTGCGATAACTAAGACGTTGTTTTGTTCCGCTAATCTAAAAGCTTGGCGCACTTTAAAAGTATCAATAACCTTAGGCCACCCCATACTTAAGTTAATAACTTTCGCGCCGTTTTTTACGGCAAAAGTAATCGCCTCGGCCACTAGATCCGTAAAAAGCTTACCATTAACCACAAAACCAGTTACGCCTGAATCTAACACTTTTAACGGCATGATTTTTATTTGTGGGTGAGTAAGACCTGCAATCCCTACTTTATTATGATTAGCGGCGATCAATCCAGCGACGTGAGTCCCGTGACCGATATCATCTTTTAAATCGTTGGTGTTATTAATAAAATTCCAACCATTACAAGGTTGATTTTTAGGATTCACCAAATCGCGACAAAGTTTAGCATTATACCATACGCGATCTTTTAAATCTGGATGACTAATATCTAATCCACTATCAATCACCGCTACAATGATTTCATTTTCTTTCTCGCTTCCCTGTATCTTAAGCATTTGATCAATGGAAGTTGGTTTCACCCATTTCAAATCACTTCCCACTACGCCCTTAATTGCCTTTCTCTCTAATTCAGAAACTGCTTTCATTACAGTTTGGCCTGAATTATTTAAGTACCATTGTTTAGAAAAGAGAATATCTGTTGGCACAGGCTCTGATGCGTTTGCCTTAAAAGCCAAAAGTAGTGTTGCAAGTATTAAATGTTTTGTTTTCATCATATTTCCAATTTTCATTATTTTTTTTAAAACTAGTTTCTAATCCAGCTACCAAACATCTCGCCGCCCTGTAGTCCCAATAACTCTCTTACGCGATCAAGTGGTCCAGACACGTTTTTCGATGTAATTTCTCCAATTGAGTTAGAGAAAATTGTTTCATTTAAAATTTCTGACTTCGCTCTGAAACCATCAATCCCGGCATAAACATAGAAGTTGTCCTTACCTAAGAGATCCTTGAAGTCGACAAAATCTAAATCGTTAAAGAGGCGCTCAGTTAACTCTAACTGACATTCTGCCAATTCTTTATTCACTGATTTCTTTAAACAGCTTTTAATTTTTGATTTGATTGACCATAAGTCACCACATTCCGCCGTCGCACGATTCTGTTGATCAGAAGGACACTGTCTAGTCACGGCATACTTCTTTTCAATCTTACTAATTTTATCTGACGTCACCGTTTTTAATGCCTGAATTCCACGCTCATAAATATTCAGGTGAAAATTTAAGTTATATAAACGAAGCTTTTTAAAATCGATCTCAGCTGGATTAAAAAGATCTTCCTGGAAGCGTTTATTAACCGCTAACATAAATTTTTTGATCTTTTTCTCTGAAACACTCCAACCTTGTTTTTCAGTACTAATCGAAATAAATTGTTTTTGAAAATTACCATTAGCATCTACTTCCGCTTCAAAACGACTTGTATCTGTAGTGGCTTTTCCTAAAAAAGTATCACTCGCCGTCTGATCTTCATCTTCACTAATTACTAACTTATCAGTTCTTTCTGAAATATAGTAATTGGCCAATCTGCGAGCGAATAATTCAATATTAAAACCCACCTGTGAAGTCTTATTAATGGAATAATATTTCCCGGTGAAACCTTGTGGAGAAGTCATTTCATAGTCTGCTCTTCCTACTTGTTTTTTTCCTTTCCATAATAGTAGTGATGCTTTTAGCTCACGATCAGTAAACTTCGCTTTTACCGTCACGGGTTT
The DNA here is from genome assembly GCA_023151145.1 of Bacteriovoracaceae bacterium. Classification (GTDB taxonomy): domain Bacteria; phylum Bdellovibrionota; class Bacteriovoracia; order Bacteriovoracales; family Bacteriovoracaceae; genus Bacteriovorax. Next base: position 3,044 of record JAKLJM010000091.1, read on the forward strand.
TTGAATTGAAGATAAAACTTCAAAATTATTATTCTTTAATACTTCATAAATCCCAAGGGAGCTTTCAAAAAACTTTGGATTTTCAGCTAAGTCTGAATCTAAATTCACGTTGTAAACATGAGTTTTATACTGTCCTTTATCCTGCTGAGCTCGCACGGTTAAAAGCGTGATAAAATTATGAATATCAAAAGAGAAACCAACTTCTACCATTGAACCTTTATCATCATAAATTTGAACAGTAGTTGGGCTACGCTTAAACACATGCAATCTTCTTACGGCAATAAAACTGCTATCAGCCCCTAACCCCGCACTTACTAATCCTTGATTAAAAGAAACTTGCACTTGTGCCGTTGGCATAAAACGATCAGTTATCACCAAAGACTCACCAACATCTAACTGCTCAGTAATTTCTTTTAACAGCTCTGTAATTCGCTGACTTCTTTCCTCGCCATCTGTTAAATCTCTAAGCTCACTTAATGAAAAGAATTTTTCACGAAGAGATTTTCTCAGTAAATTTACAAAAATATTCTTATATGGTTCTTTTAATGAAGCTCGAAGAGTTTTTACTGGCTTAATATGTGAATACGTTCTCACCACAGAAGCACCAGCACGAAGCGAAGATGCAAGATCTGCCCCAATTCCTTCAATTCCAACATGAACCCCTAAACTCATACTGGCACCAAACGTATCGGCCAGCTGAATTAAGTTATCTGTACCTAAATAATTTCCTAAAACGATGTCACGAGAGACAATCAAATTGGCATTTAAATAAGGCGACGTCCAAGTTCCAATTCCAATGGGCTTTAACTCACCTGTCTGAATAAAATGTTCTAATCCTTCCTGAAATTGTTTAACGAAATATTCTTCGCGCTTTTTATTTAAGTCAAAAGCACGAAGTTTTTCATTAATAAGTGTGGTGATGTTATCAAGAGCGCTTGATTGTAATTTAGCAAATAAGTAATATTGTAACTCTTGTAATGGCGATTCAGCATCACCGTAAGAAAAACGAGATGCATAATCAGAGAACTCTTGTTTTAAAAGTTTTCCATTTTTAAGGTAATCACCTTCTGTCACTTTTGAGTTATAAGCGATATTATCTGCTTTAACATTTAATAGTGTTGTTAGAGAATTTCTTCTCGCAATTAACTTCTCAACCAATAAGCTTTCTACTTCTTTTGGAAATTTTGCATTTTTAACGATTTCTACAAAATCATTTCTCGTAAGTTTATTAATTTTTCGCACCATCCACTGAGCATCATCTAATGACGTCGTAAATTGGTAACTAAAAAAATGATTTAATAAAACATTGTGATTATCTACTCTTCCACTTGTCCAACGAAATTGATTCACACTTTCTGGTAAATCTAATAAAGCGTATGGAACAACTAATGAACGTAAACTTCTGGCATTAATAGGCAATAGTGGAACCCCAAAGGCCACGTTATAGAAATCTAATTCACTAGGTCTGGTGATCGCCACATCTTTTAACACAACTTCATCAGTCGTTTGCGAGACTAACCAACGCTCACTTGAAGCCAAAGTATTCTCAACAACCTGACGATCTAAAAAAGTTTTCTTTTCTTCTTCGCTATTAAATCGAAGTTTGATGTTTTTTCGATGAATGATATCTGGGATTTTATATCCAAGCTTTCTTAACAATTCTACTCTAAGGAGTAAGGTATGCAGGGTTTTATCTAAATGGACGGTATAAATTTGATAATCAGTATCTGAACTCACATTAAAACGCATTAATCCTGTTTGAGAGCCAATTACTCCTTCAAAACGGAATTCACTTTTTTCATCTAAGGCACGAAGAGCATCGTCTTTAAAATTGGTCTCAATTGACTTGGACCAAATATCATTTTCTTTAGGTTCTAAGAGACTTAAGTCTTTTATCACTCCCTGACGTTGAAAAATAAGTGCATCTTCTGACTTTAAGACTTTTCCTTCGAAGATTAGATCATCAGCAGGAAGTCTTGGCTCCTTTAAAGGAATATAAGCCTCCGCTGCCCACAATGAAGCGAGGGAGAAAGTAGAAAGAAGAATAACCTGAAGACTCTTTTTAAAGTTCTGCATATTTACCTCTAATGATTCCCTCTAATATAAACAAACATGCTTTTCATGGGTTAGAAGCTGATAACTTTTATAGGTCGCTAAAAAAGTGTCTAAAAATTGAACGGCCTATAAATACTTCCCCTTTCGCCCCCCTCTAAATAAAGAGGTGTTAGGATCTTTAAAAACAAGCCACTTAAAAGGACACTACTATGAAAAACTCATTTAAAATTATTCTATCGACACTTCTTTTATCAATTGGCACAACAACTTATGCCTCTGAATGTTTACAGAACTTAGATACCTATTTACGCTCTTTGGGAAATAACCCAAAGTACTATACTGGTGCTATTGATTGCCAAGCTGACAATGATGAAACTCAAGTAGTCACAGAGGAAGGCAGACTTATTTTTAAATCAAAGAAACTTTGTATCATCACAACAACACAAGGTGATAACGGTGAAACCATCCTTGTGAATTTAACCGAACCCGGAAACGGTACGCATTACTTTAGTCCTCATAAGGCTAAATTTGAGCATCACGATGATAGCTTTACAGCGACTGTTGAAGAAAATGTTTATCCGAGTGGAAATGTCACGAAAAAATATGTTTCCGAAACAAAGCTTAAAATAAAAGGCACAAGCTCAATGACTCCTGCTATTGAATTCACGCGTACTAAAAAGAAATTTTTTGGGAAAAATGAGCTTCTTTATAAAAATACTTATAACTGTCAGCGATTATTCTAAAAACAAAAAGGGGAAAGCTTACGCTTTCCCCTTCTATGGATTCGAAAACTCGAGAGTGTTCTTAGAGTTGTACCCCTAGAACTTCGGGTAAAAATCTTTGTTCTAAGTTTTGAGCAGATGTTCCAAGTTTTTCAGCAACTTTTGCTAACACTTCTGCTTTTGTCTTTTTATCTTCAGTAGCTTTTTGTAATTCATCAAGACCAACGCCTGTGAAAGATTTTAAGTCTACTAATAATGCTTGTGAGTCAGCTTCTGTTAATTCGCCATTTCCACGAGCTAACATTTTTTCCATTTTCGCTCCAAGAGTAATCATAGAAAGTGAAGTTTCTAAGCTAACATTGTATACGAATGAAACTTTAGCAGCTTTTTCAAGAAATCTTTTTTGTTCTTCTTCTTTAGCCATTAAACTTACATCCAGCGTTTCTTCACCGTCTTCATATAAATATCCTGAACGACGACCTTCATAGTAACCATAGCTTGGAGATGAAGGATTTGTAATTCTATCTACTACTTCGTAATCATTTCCGTAGTAATCCCCATCTAAGTTTCCTGCTAAAATATCGTCTCTTTCAATTTCTCTAAACTCTGCAGCAACTGCGCGGTTATTTGAATAGTAGTCATAATAAACAATTGTTCTGATGTATTGGAGTGAAACTGCTTTGTATTCACCAAATTTTGCATCATAGATAACAAACCAATCATCTTGGCCTGCTTGTTGTGATCTTAGTGTTTCGTTTGCATACAATTCAACACTTGATGAATAAGTACTATCAACTGAATTTAAACTTGCCACGAATTCAGAAGCTAAAATCGAAGAGCTTGTGTATTGGCCATAAGTCGAACCGCCGCCGCCGCCGCCGCCGCCGCCTCCGCCGCCACCACATGACGCTAGAGTAACTAATCCTAAGAGCATAAGTAACTTTGAAGCACTTTTTAACATTTCCATATTTTTCCCCTCTCTCAAATTCAAAGACTTGGATTCCCAAGTTGTTTCCATTCTTGTTGAGTATCAAGCGAATTTGAAAAAGGCGACTATTACACTCAAGTTGTAAGATTTTATAAAAAATAAACAAATATTAGAGACTTTTTGGCCCTAAAAACCCCTTTAGTGGTGACAAATATCAACCGAAAAGCCCAGGACAGGAGTCTATTTTGAACACTTTAAAACTCTTTCTGCTTAGTTTATGTTTTGTATTATCTCCCCTTACTCCCGCCGTGGCTGCGGAGGTAGATAAATTTCCCCTTTTAAAAACAGAGGATTACAACCTTGCTTCGGGGGGAAATACCCGTTCAAAATTTATACTTTTCATCGGTGACTCTGTCGGCGCTGTTGATCTTGGTCAGAAAGTAAAAGATTCGATGAAAGCTTATGAAAAAGACCTAGGGGCTTACTTTAAGCCAGGTGAACTCAATACTCTTATTGATCAAATCAATGCACGCACAAAAAAAGATATCATTAAAGGTGATCTTTCAGATGCAAAAGCACGTCAAGTTCTTTCAATTTTTGGTAATGAACTTATTGGTAAAATAGCTGATCGAATTATGGAAAAACAAGGCGTGAAAGAAAAAGCACGTCGTGATTTATGGGTAGCTAAAATCTTAGGGCCCTATAATCAATGTAATCGTCGTGCCACTAATGCTTATTATCACTCGAAACAATGTCTGGAAGCGCTTGCAGGAAGCTTAGTTCCCAATACCGGAACAGCTCTTGTGTATGAATTATCCAAAGCAAATCTTGCTTCAAATTTAGCCTCTCATGAGCAACCAGCTTTTTTAGATCAACAAGTGAATCATTATTTAGGATGTATTAGAAAAGCAGGTTCAGATCCAAGCGCTGGTGAAGTAACGAACTGTTCAATTGCAGCCATGAAGATTGGTGTGAAAAATGTGACCAAAACATCACTCGCTAAACAGGTCATGCCTTCAGTAGACAATAATAAAGCTCAATATCAAAAAATTGAAAATGCTGTCTATCCTCAGTTTCAAGGATGTGTTGATAATGTTGGGGGCGATCCTAATGCTGATTTAGTTAAAGAATTTTACGGATGTATTGATACACTAGTGATGAATACTGGTGGTGAAGTTGTTAGTTTTAGAAATATTCGAAAAGATGGCATGCTAGACACTACGGTTTGTGAAACAAAAGTAACAAACAGTATTACCTATGCCGTCATCTTAAATTCGTTTGACGAGACTGCCAAATCTTCGGCCAGTTCACCAAAAGAACATTCATCGCTTTTACAGAAAGGAAAAAAAGCACTTGATAGTTGTTGGAATCCATCAATGGCCGTGGCAACGAGAGAAAGTTGTATTCGAAAATCCGTTATTTCTTTTGCCGATTCAGTAGCTGTGGTGAGCTTTGATAAAGCCATTCCAAGTGATTTAAAAGCAAAAGCAACTATTCAAAAAGAAGGATTGGCGGAATTAAAAAAATGTTTAGAAACAAACCTTCCGAAAAAACCCTCTGAAGATAGTGGCTTAAATGGCAAAATTGATAAATGTAAATATGGTGTCACCCTTTCTGTTGCCGTAAAGACAGCGGAAGAAAGTATTAAAGATCTTGGGAAAGATCTTCCTCCGGCAAAACTACAAGCCATGTTAAAATCCATCGTGCAAGAGGATTTTAAAAAATGTCTAGGAAAAGAACCAACGGATAAAGTTTTAGATCGTTGTTCAACTGATTTAAAAATCACGTCTGCTAAAGAAATATCAGAAGCCCTGTTTGCTAAAAACATTGATGATTTTGTGGCCAAAAATGGTGGAGCACAAAAACTTGGTTTAACAAATACAACAATAGCGAATTATAAACAGTCACTGACTCGTGAAACCAATCAATGTATCGAACAAGGAAAATCACAAGCTGACGTGATGATACCTATTAATAAATGTTTAAAAGGAAGTATTAAAAACCTTGCACTCTATTTAGGAAATGCTCAGTTTTCTGCCAGCACCAGTGATATGTATAAAGATCGTAAAGCAGAAGGTGATCGACTAAGTGCAGATTTTCAAAAAAGCTTACGTGAATGTTTAGCGGCAAAAGACAGTGCTCAACATAGTATTGGGGATTACACGGCAAATATTGATACCTGCTCTGACAAGGTGGGGAAATCAGCGATGTTATCAGTTGGTACAGATCAAATTGATTACAGCTTAAACAACTATCTTGCTGACGCTCCAAATAGCAATCAAGCACAAACTCGTGCGCAAATTAAAACAAAACTTTTAGGAAGTTTCCAACAATGTCTAAAAACATCTAAGGATACTAATCCTTGTATCGACAACATGAAAAGAGATGCTACTCAGACAATTGTACTAGCATATGGTGCCTCTCAAGTTAAATCACAATTAACACTTAATGAGAGTCCGGCAAAAATTAAAACCATTGAAGAAGCATTTAAGGTTTGTACTGCAAAAGCTAAAAATGGAGATAAATTAAGCACGGAATTAGATGAATGTATCAAAGCTTATGCTATCGAGTTTGCCAAAACTCTTGGAGAAATGAAAGTCGTTCCTCTCTTAAAAAAGACACTTGGAACAGATGATTATAATAAAAACAAAACTCAAACTGATACACTGATGAATAACTATAAACAGTGTCTTCAAAACCTCTATCCTGTTTCCATGGCCGACGGCTTTATGGAAAAACTAGCTATTTGTACAAAAGGGTTAGAGCAAAAAACCATTGGTTTTGTTAAATCCGTTGTAAATAATTGGATGAACGAAAGTGAAAGTAGCGACAAAGTTAGTAAACAATTAAAAGATGAATTCTCTCTCTTCTTACCATGTCTAGGCGCTGTCCTTCCAGGTGAACCTTGGAGTGAAGACAATGACAAACAAGTCGATTCAATGCTTAAACCTGTAGCGATTCTTCTTGGTCAATACATTGATTACGATATCAACGTAGCTGGAAAAACATTACAAGAAATTACTGCACAACTGGCGAAAGATTTAAGTGAACAAGGACCAGATAAAGCGAAGACTGGAATTGTTGATTTACTGGCCAAAAACGGAGCGCTTGATCAACTATTAAAAACCATGGTGCGCTCAAACGTAGTTGATGCATTCAAAGCTATTCCTGATAAAGAAATTCCTGCATCTCTAAAAGAAGATCTCACAAAACGCGAGACGATTAATGCTATTTTTGAAGGTGAATTCGGAAAGAGATTAAAAGAAAAAACTCTTAATTCCATTATCAAACCAGCGCTTTTACAAGGAGCTGACTTAAGTGGACCGGCTCTCACGAAAGCACAAGATGATATTAAAAATGACGTCGTGGTTGAGTTAGTAAATTCTAGCCGTTTTGGTACAAAGCTTGTTGATTACTCTATTGAAAAGAGTTTAAAAGAAACTGGTTGGTTTACGAAATTCGTTGGTAAAGCACTTTACTCAAAAGATGCCTTTGATTGGTCAAATTTAAAAACAACTCCATCAGGTAAAGCGGCTGAACGTTTTATTAAAGACAATGTTCTGTTGCCAAAATTCCAAGGGAAAAAAGTTGATCCAGCTGAAGAAAAGAAATTAATGGATCAAGCAGAAGAAATGGTTACTCAAGCTGTAAAAAAATACTCTGATGAGAAAAAAGGTAATAAATAATCATGGGAACAAAAGTGAACTTACAATTACCTGATGATAAACCATTTAGAGAGCAAGACTTTAATGTTGTTATCGTTGATGAGAATGCCACTTATCGCAATCAACTCGCCTCTCGTCTACGCATGATGGGATTTTATATTGAATTTGCCACTGGTGGATTTCACCTGATGCATATTTTAGAAAAAGAAGGGAAGAATTTTCATTTAATTATTCTTCATAATAATATGAGTGATATGTCTTCCTTTGAGATGACTGGTTTAGTGCGAACCTTTAAATCTAAAGCCGAACTCCCTATTCTCTTTTTATCGCGTAGCGTGGCTCCTGATGATCTCAAAGAACTGATTGCTTTTGGTATCAATGATTTCTACCAAAAAACCAACGAACAGCATAAAATTGCTGAAAAAGTTCAAAAGTTCTTTGCTGCACGAAAAACGGCCCAGGCTTCCTAGGGAAACTCACCGCTTTTACCCATTCTTCCCTCGACAAATAGAATGAAAAATCCTTAGAATGCCTCTATCTATTTTGTTATTTCAACCCAAAGGAATATCCGCATGAAAAAGATTAAAGTTGTTAATCCTGTAGTCGAGCTTGATGGTGATGAAATGACCAGAATCATCTGGAAATTCATCAAAGATAAATTGATCCTCCCATACTTAGATATTGATATTAAGTATTACGATCTTGGTATGGAATATAGAGATCAAACCAATGACCAAGTTACGGTTGATGCTGCTGAAGCCATCAAAAAGTACAACGTTGGTATTAAATGTGCGACCATCACTCCAGATGAAGCACGTGTAAAAGAATTTAACTTAAAAGAAATGTGGAAGTCTCCAAACGGAACAATCAGAAACATTCTTGATGGTACAGTTTTTAGAGAGCCTATTATTTGTAAAAACGTTCCAAGACTTGTTCCAAACTGGACGGCACCTATCATGATCGGTCGTCACGCATTTGGTGATCAATACCGCGCTACTGATTTCGTGGTTCCAGGAAAAGGAAAACTTACGATTACTTTCCAAGGTGAAAACGGCGAAAAGATCGAAAAAGAAGTTTATAACTTTAAAGGCCCAGGTGTGGCACTTTCAATGTATAACACTGAAGAGTCTATTAGAGGTTTCGCACACTCATGTTTTAATATGGCCCTTTCTAAAAAATGGCCTTTATACTTCTCTTCGAAAAACACTATCCTAAAAAAATATGATGGTCGCTTTAAAGACATCTTTGAAGAAATCTACCAAGCAGACTACAAGAAAAAATTCGAGTCTCTAGGAATCGTATACGAACACAGACTAATCGACGATATGGTTGCTTCTGCTCTTAAATGGAATGGGAATTTTGTTTGGGCATGTAAAAACTACGACGGTGACGTTCAGTCAGATACAGTAGCTCAAGGTTTCGGCTCTCTTGGACTTATGACTTCAGTTCTTGTGACTCCAGATGGAAAGACAATGGAAGCAGAAGCTGCTCACGGAACAGTAACTAGACACTACAGAATGCACCAACAAGGAAAACCTACTTCAACTAACCCAATCGCTTCTATCTTTGCATGGACGAGAGGATTAGCTCATAGAGGAAAACTTGATAACACTCCAGAGCTTATTAACTTTGCTGAAACTCTTGAAAAAGTATGTGTAGCAACGGTTGAATCTGGAAAAATGACAAAGGACTTAGCTGTTTGTATCCATGGCGAAAAAGTAACTGCTGATCAGTATTTAACGACTGAAGCATTCTTAGATGCTATTGATTCAAACCTTAAAAAGGCACTTAGCTAATTACTTAGTCACTTTTTTGATACTTTATAAATGGCCGGAATGCTTCAAAACATTCCGGCTTTTTTTTTGAAGACTTGTATTTTTTACACTCCCCTAGACGAAGAGTCCCCACCTGCGATAAATCCTCTCTACTTCGCATTATTAAAGAGGTGGAAAATGAAAAAATTAGCCCTATTGGCATTAACGGTATTAGCTGCTCAATCATACGCACAGGAAGCTGTGACTCCTGATGATTTAGCCTTTGCAGATGAAGTGCTTGAGACTCCAGCACTAAACATCAATGGTAAAATTCAAACTGAAAAAACAGTAGTTGAAGAAAAGAAAATTGAAGAAGTAGCTCCAGTTCAAAAAATTGCAGTAAGAAAACCTTTAACAGCTTCTCAAAAAATTCAGCTTTACAGAGCTAAATTAGAAGAAAGAAACAGAGTAATGGTTCAAAAGAAAATTGAAGAAATTCGATTAAGACAAGAAATTGCACTTATGAAGCAATTAGAAGCTCAAATGAATAAAACATTAAAAGCTATTGATTCCGTAGAGTAAAAAATCATAAAATGAAGAAATGAAAAAAACCACCTTTAAAAGGTGGTTTTTTTTTGCCCAAAAAAAACCACGACTAAAAGTCGTGGTTAATGTTTTCTTAGTTAGTTTTTTTAAGCTCTTCCCAATTCGAATGATAACCAAACAACAACGTTCTTCCCTTCATTCTTTTAATTACTGCTGCGATATTTTGTTTTGAAACCGCTGGACAGCCTTGGCTTAAG
>JAKLJM010000092.1 GCA_023151145.1 Bacteriovoracaceae bacterium
TGTAGAATTGGATACTCGTCCGAAAATGACTAATCAATTTACTTATGAACCAAAAAGCTATAGCTCGAATGCCCCATTTTTTTCTAGTACCCAAGAGCAAAGCTCCGAGCACATAACTCAATATCCTTTTCAACTTTTTGATAAATGGATGGTCTTCACTACTGACATGGGAATATCCTTGCTTAATCGCCAAGATCTATTTCTCTACACCTTACAAATTGATTTTTTAAATTGGATAAAGCTGACTGACCACTCTTCTATTCCTTTATTGATTAGTGAACCTATCCGCGGCATTATCTCAAAAGACATGAACCGCAATGAATTAGACCCTGTTTTAGAAACTCTCAAAAAACATGGACTAGAAATCGAATTTCTAGATAAAGATTTTTTGGTATTGCGAACAAGTCCTAATTTTTTAATGCCCAGCCATGCACCAATATTAGCAAAGATCTTACTGCAACTTTATATTTCGAAAAAAGCAGTGAGTGATTTTATAGAATGGAAAAAATGTGCAGAGCAATTTTCTCAGGATTTGAAAAATCTTATCTTAAGTCAAAATCCAGAAAATGACTTTAAGAAAATTGATACCTTTGGCAGAACTGATCTCATGGATAAAAAAATCATCCATCTTCTAGATAACACTCGTTTAAACTCTCTTTTTGAGAAAATCAAATGAGCCTAGTGAATAAAGAAAGACCTCTCATTATCATTTCGGGACCAACAGCAACAGGAAAAACCGCAACCAGTATTCAATTAGCGAAGTTTTTAAAAAAACACCAAATACAAGCAGAAATCATCAACTTTGATTCCTTGCTTTTTTATCAAGAAATCTCAATTGGCACAGCCAAACCGACACCAGAAGAAATGAATGGAATCGTTCATCATCTAGTTGGCATCAATTCAATCGCCCATGATTTGAATGCTGCAGACTATATTCAAAAAGCGCAAGACATCATTCAGCAACTTCATGTCAAAAAAATTGTTCCCATCTTAGTTGGGGGAAGTGCATTTTATTTAAGGGCGTTAATGAAAGGTATGTACAAGGAAGAATCAGATTCAACTCTCTTAGAGTCTGCCTTAGAAGATCAAAAGTTAGTCATTAAACAAAAATGGAAAGACATTCTAGATAAAGATGGGATCGCTCCCATTATCAGTTACTTGACCCTTAATGATCCAGAAGCCTTAAATCTTTTTCATACCAACGATCATTATCGCTTAACAAGAGCAGCTGAACACTTTGATCTAACTGGTAATAAAATTTCCGAGCAAAAAAAACATTTCGACACACTCTCACCTTATGATTTCACAGAGAATCAGCATCAGTATCATTTTATTCATTTCTCACTCGATTTTGATAAAACCAAACATTGGGAAATCATCCTCAACAGAACAAATCAAATGATCGATGCCGGCCTTGAAAAAGAAGTGAAAGATCTTCTCGCTCAAGGATTTCGAACAAACTTAAAACCCCTCTTGTCTATTGGATACAAAGAAACTATTCAATTCTTAAATCAAGAAATTAAGACAAAAGAAGAACTGATCGAAAGAATCGCTATCTCAACTCGTCAGTTGGCAAAATCACAAAGAACCTTTTTTAAAAAAATAACTCCGAAAATTACATTGAATCCATTAACGGATCATGAAAAAATACAACAACTGTCTTTAAACTTTCTAATGGAAAAATAAAATGGCACTTCAAAAACTAAAAGTAATTGTTATTTCTGATGGTACAGGTGAAACGGCTACTGCCATCTGTCGAGCAGTCATCACACAGTTTAAAGATAGAGATGTTTTTTTTACCAGATATAAAAATATTCGATCAGAAGAACAAATTGATTCAATTTTCAACGAAGCAGCGATTCACCACGACTTAGTCGTTTATACCATTGTCTCTGGCCCATTAAGAGAATATGTGGCCGACGTGGCCCGCAAAAAACACGTACGCACTCTTGATGTTTTAGGTCCAGCTCTGACCGCCTTTTCAAATTACTTCAATCAAGAACCAAGCTCGGAGCCAGGTCTACTCCACGCGGTCAACGAAGACTACTTTAAAAGAGTAGCGGCAATGGAGTTTACACTCAATCACGACGACGGAAGAAATCTTGAATCCCTTCATTTGGCCGATGTTATTTTAGTGGGAGTATCTCGTACATCAAAAACTCCCTTATCTGTCTATCTTTCCCAACATGGGATAAAAGTTGTAAACATTCCTATTATTTCTGGGCAACCACTACCAACGGAACTCTTTCAAGTAGATCAAAGAAAAATATTTGCTTTAACTATTGATCCAGAAGCGCTTAGTGAAATACGAAAAAATCGCCTCACAAGACTTGGGGCCGAAAGACATCAAGGCGAATATGCTCAACATGCAAAAATTATCGAAGAAATAGAATGGGCCAATAATCTCTTTAAAGAAAACAAAAGATGGCCGGTGTTTAATGTGACGGATAAAGCACTCGAAGAAACTGCCGCTGATATTATGCGGTTGTTAAACATGCGAAGAAATAATGTTTTCAAACAAACGAAAGCTGAAGAAAACGAAGGATAAAAAAAATGCCCTAAAAAGGGCATTTTTAATTTGTATTATTTCCAATTTGATCACAGAGATCTATAGTTTCCTCTTCTCGCTTTAACGTTACTTCAAGCTTACGAGTGACGTCTTCTCCATTAATCATTAAATCAAGCGTATGAGTAGTTGGAGATACTTTACCTTCATTGTCATATTCTAATGGAAAGGCGATTCCTAAAGAATCAGTCATCGGTAATTTTTCTTTTCTCTGCTCTTCAAAAACTGTGAAAGATAACTCTCCTTCAACACATGGTCTTGAAGTTACCACGTAAGCATAACTGGCCGGTGGTAAATCAGCAGGAATTTCAATCGTCTCCGATTTTTTATCTTTTAAATAAAGCTCTTTGATAAAATGTCTACGTCCTACAACTTCAATTCTCAAAGTGACTTTTTTATTCAATGGAATTTTAATGGCTCCGATTAAATCCGGAGTGATCTGTTCATCATTTAAGAAAATTCTATGCTTTTGTTTACTGAATTGACTTATGATTAACGTCGTTTCCTTATCACTTAATGTCGTTGTTACACCAAAATTAGACGAAGGTTTACGCTCTTGGTTTTGGTTTTGTTGAGTGACAACTGGAACATCTTTTTTCATATAATTCATATAAAAATAAGCCCCTGCTCCCACAACTACTGCAAAAACCGCAACACCCTTTACAATATTAGAAATAGCACTAGGACGTTCTGGTTTTTCAGAACTTTTTCTTAATAAACTCTGAGTACCATCTTTTTTATCTTTCAACGAACGTGTCTTATTTAATTCAACTGGACGTTGAGTTCGACGACTGACCGTTGAAGTTCTAATATCTCTTTTTTGATCCCCTAAGGTATCATCATCAGAATCTTTTGCATTTTTTCGACCGATCATCTTTTTAGTTTTTTGTAACTTAGATGTAGTATCTTGGTCTTCAAATCCCATGTCAAAAACTTGTTCTTTTGCTCTAGGAGTTGGACCATCATCGTCATATTCACGTGATTTTTTTGGTCTTACTGGTTCCCGATAATCGGCCCCAGTAGCTTCACGTTTTAATTCTTCTAAATACGGTCTGATATCAACTTTACCAAACTCATACATTTTTTCACGGTCTCGCTTAATATTGTCCTTAAACAATTCTTGCGCGAAATATGACAAGTCAGTAGCGTTAAACTCTGGATATTTAGAATAAAGAAACTTCATCAAAGCACGGTTAAATTGATCCATATTATCGTAACGATTATTACGATTCTTACTTAGTGCTTTTAATACAATTTCATCTAATTCTTTCGGGACGTTTGGATTGATTGAAGATGGAGGTGGAACCTTACATTCTTGAATCTTTTTTAAGACGGCTAGATCATTATTATCTTTGAAGAGCTTTCTACTACAAAGCATTTCCCACAACGTAATACCAACTGCAAATTGGTCATAACGTGGATCTAATTCAAAACCTTCAAGATACTCTGGAGCTAGATAAGAAAGCTTACCTTTAATTGTACCAGCTTGAGTTGACTCAGAATTAGATTTTGACTTTGCAATACCAAAGTCGATAACCTTCACAGAACCATCATAAGTAAGCATGATATTATGAGGAGAAATATCACGGTGGATAATTCCTCTTTCTTCACCACTTAATTTATCGGTATAAGTATGTGCATAGTACAAGGCTTGGCATACTTGCGTGATAATAAAAACAGAGATCTCTACAGGAAAAACAAATTTCCTTTCTTTCAATTTCTCTAAATATTCTTTTAGATTTTTTCCATCACAATATTCCATCGCAACGAAAAGTTGTTCGGCATTATATCCATAGTCGTATACTTGAACAATATTAGGATGAATTAAACCAAACGTAAGCTTGATCTCATCCATAAACATAGTCTTGAAGGCTTCATCTTTGGAATACTGCGGCTGCACCATCTTAATGGCTACAACTTTATCGGCCTGCTCTCCCAAAAAGCGCGCACGACAAATCTTCGCCATCCCTCCATCGACCAAATGGTCTAGGATCAGGTAGCGACCAAATCTTTCAAGAATGAGCTTTTGATCGTCTGACATAAATAACCGACTCCTCTAGTGGCTTATCGGTTAAAAGATGAGAAACTTAACTATAAAATGAATTTAAAATTAAGGTACGATAACTTCTTGAAAACTCGGAAAATTTAAAATCATTGGTTTTAAATCTTTAGTTTTCTTACATAATCCATAAACTTGATACAAATTAAGTGAATGCTCTGGAGAATCTGGGTGCATGATCAATTGTTTCTTAAATGTTTGAATATCTATTTTATGAAAATTCGCCAACTCTACTTGTTCAAAAAAACTAGAATGGGCTATTTTTTTTGAGTCTAAGGTATAAAGAAGGACAACTCTAAAGTCCGTGCAATTTTGTACATCTTTTAGTTCATCAGCTGAAAACCAATAATTAAAAGACGAATTCGCCGGTAATTTTGCCAGCATAACATCATACTGAAGACTCATTTCCTGGTACCATGAGTGGCGATTAAAAACTAAATTTTCATTCCACACTTTTTCTGCATATGTTCCATTGCGAACGATGAATTGACCACTTTTCGTCATATTTTTACTTAAATTCGAACAAGAGGCTAAAACTAATGTCATTATGAGAATTGAAATGTTTTTCATTTATTCACCCAATTGAGTATTTCTTTAAAGACAAAACTTGAATCAGTATCATTATATAAGTCATGTTTCGAATCTGGAAGCTCAATCAGCTTATAATATTTTTTTTCTATACTTTTCACGAACAACTGAGTCTTCTCAAGGTTAATAAGAGGGTCCGATTTCCCAACCAAAAAGAGCACAGGAAAGTCAATAAAGTAGGCTTTTTGAGAAATCTTGGCGGCCAAACCTTCTATGGTACGGTAAGCTTGATAACTCATTCTATGAATATTGAGAGGATCTGCTTCATAATGTTCTTGAACATTTTTTTGATAAGATTGGTCTTTGCCCCACACTAAGCGATTTAATTTTACATGACTGACACTCAAAGCATCATTACGCTCTACGACTTCTAATAATTTAATCATCGGATTTAGGCGCTCTGAGAATTCAAAATAAAAATTCGACGCAATCATTCCTTTAAAATTTTTCATGAGGTCTTGGTATACTAAAGCTTTACCATACAGACAAAAATGTAAACCCAATAAAGCACCAAGCCCGTGCCCCCAAAAATAAAAGCTTCCAGCATGTGGTATTTTCGTTAAAACTAAAATCAGGTTCTCTACTAAATCATCAATGGAATTTAAATGTCCACGAGTTCCCGATGAAAGCCCATGACCTGGATAATCCATAAACACAAGCTCATCTTGAAAACCATGCTGCTTAAAGTACTCGATCATAGATTTTGCATAACGATCATGATGATCTAAAACATCGTGAAAAAAATAGATTGTACTTTTAGGATTTTTTGAAAAACGAACTCTTTTGATGTAAAGAGTATCACTGTGTTGATTTTTTAATTGAGTAATTTCGCTTTGAAAAACAGAAGAGCCAGTTAAGGCTCTCCAATCAATTTGGTCTATACTAACTTGTTCATTCATTTGTGTTTACTCTAATTGGAAAACATTTTCGATCAACGCTCTTAAGTTTGACGTTAGAGTAATGAAACGTACCACGTATCCCGATTTATCTTCAAGCCTTCTTGTTACAATAAAATGTACACCGATAGCTTTTCTATTACCCCATACAAGATTTGCTTTTAATTTTTTCTGAAGTGGTAAAATTTCTTTCGTCAGAAATTGTCCACCACCTAAAGATAAATCACGCACGATTCCTTCTGCCACTTCTCCATCTACTAAGGCTCTTAAGAACACTGGATCATTAGTCGTTAAGTGAGGTTTAATTAATCTTGTATCCGTAATTTTTTCAACTAAATCAAAATCAGCCAGCGTCACCCACTTGTCCGCATTGATCGTAGCGATGAATGTTTTTTCATTTATTCTTTTTTGAGCAAACATTTTCTTTAGTTCATCCAATGCATATGGACCATATTCAACTTCAACACTCTCTTCTCGATCTGCACCAATTTTAATATAAAATTCTTTATCTAATGATGAGATGTTCTTTAAATTAATTTGTCGTGATTGAATATTTTCGACTTTAATTTCTTTATCGTAGATTTGTGCTTGTTCTGTTGAGTGCGTTCTTCTTTCTCTTTTATCTGACTTCGCACTTCCACTCTCAGCGACATCGTCAGCATTAGAATGAGCATCAGAGGATTCAGTGTGAACAGCGAGCTCTTCAATGTCTTTAACTTTTACCCAGTTAGGAAAACCTTTTCGCCACACATAGGATTCTAAATTCAATGTCCCTAAAGCGATGAGATTTTCAAGCGCTGTTTGTTCCATTGGGCCAATTCTTTCAGAACCTTCAACATAATACCATTGAGCCATAGTCGTTCTCCACAAAATATCTTTTATCCATTATATAAAGTCTTAATTTTTCGATAAATCTGCGGTAAATTTCTCCCCTTTTTAAATAGTTGGCCCTAAATAAATTCTTCATTTGAGCGAAAAGATAAGTTATTCACTCAAGATTTTCTCAATTAATCCGAAAAGATTGTAGAAAACTGTCTTCGTCGGGATATTTTTATGAAGAAATATTTTTGGTTATTAGCATCCTTATTACTCTTACAAGCATGTGGAGCTAAAGAACAATTTGCTGCCAACAAAGCGAATAAGGAAACATCCGTCAGCTCTAGTTTATTAACAACAACTAGACTCTGCTCTGCTAAAACTCATATCAAAGCACCTGTTGATGTTCTCATTCTTTTAGATAACTCATCTTCTACGAATGTCTTTGATTCTACGGCCAAATCACGACTTAAAAACATGATTAACGCTTTCGCCTTAGATGACAATTTTGATTATCACATTATGGTGGCTCCGTTAGTTGGAAGTACGGCCAATGCTGTTTTATTCGCTAACTATCCACAAGATTTAAATTCTTCAGCCCAAGCAAAACTAAGACCAACCAGTGCAATTTCTTCTCTTTCATTTCCCGTGCAGACAGGTGGTGAATACGGGGTGAGTAGATCTTATGATCTCATTCAATCAAATCGTGGAACTGGTGGAATCTTTAGATCAGGCTCTCATACAATCGTTGCGGTGTTAACTAACGGTAACGATACTCAATGTTCGGATTCCCGAGGATACAATTGTCAGCTTTCCGATCGTTCATTTTATAATGGTGCCATTAATCAGTTAACTTGTTTAGGTCACAACACTTCATTCTCAGGTGGAAGCTGTGCCGGGATCACTAGTTTAAATGCCGAAACTTTTCGTTTTGTTT
>JAKLJM010000093.1 GCA_023151145.1 Bacteriovoracaceae bacterium
ACAGTGATGTTCGCCATTTTGCAGAATTAACCGGGGATCATAATCCAGTACATCTTTTCGATGAAGAAGCAAAAAAACTTGGCTTTAAGTCTCGCATTGCCCATGGAATGCTCTCTGCTTCTTTTTTCTCGGCCATTTTGGCCAATAAATTCCCAGGGCCAGGCGCCATCTACTTAGGACAAAGTATCAAATTTCATGCACCGGTGTATTTAAATGAAGAATTGACCTATGAATTAGAAGTTATAGCTCAAAAAGAAGGTAAACCAATATTTACAATATCAACCGTAATCAAAAATAGTTTAAATGAAATCTTAGTTTCAGGAGAAGCAGTGATCAGGGCACCAAAAAATTAATTTTTTGCAGGCGAGTATTTTTTCAACATCCGCTGTAAGCTCTGACGATGTAGCCCCAACACCTTCGCAGCTTGAGAAATATTACCTTGATGTCGATTAAGGATAAATTCAATGTACTCTCTTTCCTTTTCTGCCAAAGTTAATTCTTTCACATTTTTTTCATTATCATTTAATAAAACTTCCGTATCATCAAAAAGTGTTTCGATTAACACATCAAAGGAAATTGGTTTTGTTAAATATTGATGAGCTCCTAACTTAATGGCTTCAACAGCAGTAGCAATCGAACCAAATCCCGTTAACATAATGACCTTCATTTCTGCATGGAGGGCCTTTAAACTTTGGATAACATCTAACCCATTTTCTTGCGCAATTCTTAAATCGACAACCGCATGTGAAAAACTGGATATCGTCTCTAGACTTAAATCCTTTAAGGACGAAATTCCAACTGCTTCGATATGCAAATCTGCAAAGTGAATAATCAATGTCTGACGGAAGACTTCATCGTCATCAACAATAAGAATTTTCATTTTTTATCCTGTTGCTGAAATAAAGGAAACAGTAACATAACCTCTGCTTCATTCTTTGCAGTGTTGCTGAGATGAATTTCTCCACGGCTTAAAAGCATAAAATTATAGGCATTAAATAAACCAAGACCATTACCATTTTTTTTAAATGTCAAAAATGGTTCTCCAAAATGATTAAGTACTTTCTCAGGAAAAATTTCACCAGAATTACGACATTTAATTTCAACGAATCTATTGGTCACTATCGCGAGCTTCAAGAATATATCTCCACTATCCCCAGCAGCTTCACGAGCATTTTCCAAAATATCTATAAACGTTCTTCTTAGACTGGCTTCATGAACTTCAATCAGCATCTCTTCTTTATCATTCAAATCTTCAAAGATGATTCGATCATCAACTAGTTGCAACAATAGATCCCTTACATTAACAATTGCAGTTTTTTGTTCTTCGAGATGAGTTAAGGTCAGTTCTTTAAGCGAATTTTCAATTCGCTCTATCGCCTTTTGAGACAACGAAACACTATCTGCTAAATACTCTTGTTTACCGGCCAATCTTTCTAAATTTATTTTTAAAGAGTTTAAAGGTGTTGCTATTTCGTGACAAAAACCTGAAGTCATAGAGCCAACGACCTTTAATTGATCCATTCTTCCTTGGGCATTTTTAATTTGTTCTAATTTCGTTCTATTCTTCTGCGCATTCACCAAAACAAAATTAAGGGCCAACCAAATAATAAAAGTTGTAAAAGTTTGAGCAATTAATGTTTCTGCAGGGATCGAAAAAGTTGAATTAAGTGGAAAACAATAAAGAAAATACATTAAAGCAAAATTTGAGATGAGTAAGAAAGTATTTCTTATTATATCTAGGGCATAAACACCCAAGATAAAAGGAACTAGCAGAAAAGAAATTAATGGTTTCTGACTAATCCCCATTAAATACAATGTAGCGAAAACCAATAGTAAATCAAATGAGATTTGTGCTAATAAAAAATTTGATGCTAAATTATTTTTTTCCGAAATTTTTAAAGAAGTTGCTACATTAAATAAAACAGCTCCCAAAACTAGAAGTAAAAAATAAGTGTATTGATTGCTATTAACTTCACCAAGAAAATAACCTACAAAATTTCCCAATAAAATAACGAGAGCAAATCCCCATCGTAAGCGATAAAAAATAACCACTTTTTCAATTGATTCTGCACTAAATATTTTTTCTGAAAATAAGAGTTCTTTTACAACGTTCACTTCTTGTCCTCTTTTCTGTACATACCAAAAAGAAGGCTAGTCGTCGACGATCCAAACTCTCAGTGCAACAAAATGTGGCACTTACATTTGCTTTTTTTTGCAGTAATTAAACTCTATGACACCATCACATAAGGGGCTTATATGTATTTAAAGTTAGTTGCCAGTCTACTACTTGCGTCATCACTATTTTATTCTACTAATACGAAAGCTGAATGCTTATCAGAGCTAAGTATGCCCAAATCTAATATTTGTGTGAGCCTTCAATGGAATTATGGACCATTTTTGAATCAATATAATGAGGCAACTGTTACGTTGAATGCCTTAGACGCCGAAAAGGAAATCAAAACCGAGAAAATAACTATTTTTCCCTGGATGGTAATGCCAAATCATCAACATGGCTCACGCCCAGTGCATATACAAATTCTCAGAGAGCATGAATTCAAAGTAGAAAAGATTTATTTTATGGGTGGTATGATGGGTTACTGGTTGATTAAAATTCAAAACCTAAAGCCTGACAACTCTATAATTGAAGAAGTAAATTATCGAGTGAATTTCTAATGAAAATATTTACCTCCATTTTATTTCTCTATTTGAGTCTTTCACCTGTCTTTGGAAGTTTAAATAAAGTCTTAAATGAAGAATCGGCACAAAAAATCTTAAATCAAGATAAATCATTTTCTGTCATCATATTTATGAATCGAATGTGTCCTTGTACTAATCACAATATCGAGTATCTAAATGATCTAAGTAAAAAATATGGGCAGATTCATTTCCAAGGAGTTCACGCCGTTAAAAACACAAAAGATGAACTTGTCATTGAATATAAAAAATCTAAAAATTTGAATTTTAATTTAATAAATGACAACAATTTAATGTTAGCAGATGAACTAGAGGCCAATAGAACACCACAAGTTTTTATTATTAACAATCAAAGTAAAAAAATCCTATATGTCGGGGGTGTGACTGATCGAACGAACCCCATCAGCGCTGAAAATCATTTCCTTAAAAAAGCTTTAGAAGAAATTGAAGCTACTCAAAACTTACCCCCTACAACTCATCGTTCATTAGGATGCGCCATTGTACGTTAAGATTTTTATTATTGGATTGATGTTATTTTTCCTTGGATGCGGGAAACCTCCCGTACTAAATCGTATTTCCGAAAAGAATATCTTTGGTCAAATCACACAAATGAATCAAGAAAAATTTCCGAGTACCCAACTAGAATTTTCATTAAAGTGGTTAGTGCCTCCAAGCCTAGAAAGCTTAAGTACTGTAGAAATCAATTTCAATACAAACCTACCGAAACAATATCTATTAGAAGCAGAAATTGTCATGAAAGAGCATGGCCATGGCTCAAGCCCAATTGTTATTGAATACAGCCTTGAAAGAAATAGCATAAAACTATCTGAACTTTCTTTTTTTATGACTGGAAAGTGGACGCTCATTTTAACCGTAAAGGAACATAACCAAACTATAGACCAATGGGAAAAAGATATTTATTTATAATTATATTTTTTGTTACTAATTCACTCCATGCAGCTTCTTGTTGTGGTGGCGGGGGTAGCTCAAGTTTAATCATTATTGCTGATAATTTAAGTGAACTTTCTATAAGTTCAACTTTTCGAAACAATATTGGTGAATCGACATCTGGTGGAGAAGGAAATTTTTATCCAAGTAGCGTGAAGGACCACACCTACATCCACCTGCTCGAATACAAATCTATGTTTAGTGAGAAATGGCAAACGGGACACTCACTAAGTTTTATTCAAAAAAATTTATCTAAAAACGGAAAATCTGCTAGTTTTAATCATCTTGGAGATTATAGCTTTGCCTTGAATTATGAAACTGTTTCTAATTACAGTTATACTTTATGGCCTAGAATCTTTTTGGGTTTACGTTTTAATATTCCTTTTGGTAACAATCTCTATCATTCTTCAAAAGATCTCAATGCTGACGTTGTTGGTAATGGCTATTATCAGTTTGGCCCAAGCCTGATCCTAGCAAAAGATGGTTATTTATTTTCCTTATTACCAACTTATTCTCCTGCTCAAGATGGAATTCCTCATTTTTTTCTTATCAGCCTCAGCCTTTCAAAGTCATATGTTTTTGATGAGTGGAGTGTTGCTCCTTTAACTAGGTGGAATTTCACCAGTAATAAAGAAAATCTTGCAAAAAAAATTCAAAACTGGGATCTAGGGATAACGTTTAGTTACTTATTTAATACACTTTATTCTCTAGATATTGGTTACACCGACAATACTCTTCTTGGAAAGAGTATCAATGCTCCATTGGCACGTGAAGTAATGGTTAAAATAAACTGGAGTGAGAATCTATAAAACCAATCACTTCTAGTAACTCCTGATCTAAGCCACATTCAATAACAAGTGATGTTTGATTTTTTGGATGAGGACATTGTATCTTCGATGCCTGTAAAAAAATTCTAGTAAAATTTAATTCCTTACTAAAAATTTCATTCATCTTTTCATCTCCATGAAGAATGTCTCCAACAATCGCATGACCAATCATTTTAAAATGCCGTCTTATTTGATGGTTTCGACCAGTTTGAATTTGTATTTTAATTAAACTAAAACGATCTTTAATGGTTGAGATACGCTGATAAGTAGTTTTGGATTCTCGCAACATTCCTTTGGCATCCTCTAAAGGAAATTCAATCACACCACTCTCAGGTGTAATACCAATGACTAAAGCCGTATACTCTTTCAGGAAGTCTGCTTGATGCCAATTCTCTTTTATTTTTTTTGCTATTTTTTTATCTAAGGCAAATATAACAATTCCTGAAACCGGCCGGTCTAAACGATGAATGGGGTACAAATATTGGCCGGATTGCCATTTCACTAACTTTAAAAGATTTTTTTTCTCTGGATCAAGATCGTTTATGGGATGAACAAGAATTCCTGCTGGCTTATTAACGACAATTAAAAACTCATCTCGAAAAAGCACGGTGACGCTTGGATCAGCATAGAAATCTTTGGGCGCTAATTCTTCGTTCCAATTCAATGGCGTCTCAAAGGCACGTGCAATTTTTGGTGAGATATTATTTGGCGATTTGTTCTTCATCTTGCTGAAAATGATAAGTCACACTTTGAAAAAAAGGCATAAAAAAACCTTCTCGAAAGAAGGTTGTTTTATTTTTTTTGGTGCCCAAAGAGGGACTCGAACCCCCACGCGTGAGCGCCAGATCCTAAGTCTGGTGTGTCTACCAATTCCACCATTTGGGCGCGTGTCCGAGTAATATAATGGGTTCACTGAACTTTGACAAGAAAATATTAAGATGCTTTTGCTCTTTCTAAGGTCGCCATTTTACGCTCAAGTTCTTGAATTTTAACGACTAATAAGGAGTTCTCATTCTTTAGTTTTAAAACTTCCTTCTTCTTTTCTGCTACTTCTTGAATAGCCTCTTGAGTCTTCTGATTTGCTACTTCGACTTGTCGATGAGCGACTTCGACGTTCTTAGCTGATCCACCTTTCTTACGGGCCAAATCATCATTTTGAACTGATAGTAGTTTCATCTTCTGTTCTAGTTTTTTGAATTCAATATTCTGAATACGAATATGATCTTCTAATCCTTTTTTATCGTTTGCTAGGGCTTGGATCAAGGCTTCTTTTTTAATATTATCCTGAGTTGATGTAGGTGCATGCGGGTCTAACTTTCCAAGGGCCTCTTCTTCTTGTTTTAAAACTTTTTCACGAAGAACATGAATCTCAAAGTCTAATTTAGATTTCTCGTCTTTGAATTTATTAAGAATTGACTGTGATAAATTCACTTGGTTTTTTAAATGTTCAATTTCTTTTTCTTTTTTCTGCATAAATTCAGCATCATGTTTATCCATGTTATCATTCATTATTTGCAGCTTTTTGAGTGCTAAATCTAATTTTGATTTATATGTTCTATTTTCTAAACTTAAGACATCAACTTTTCTTTTTAACTCAGTCTCTACACTTAAAGATGAATCTGATTTATTTTTTTCAATTTTATCTTTAAGACTCTCAATAGTTTTATCTTTCTCTTTAATAACTCCATCGATATCTTCTCTGAATTTTTTGAAAACTTTTTCTTTATTGGCTAAATTTTGCTTGGTTTTTTCTAATTCAACATGAAATAGCTGAAGTGACAAATCCCCTGTTGGTAAAGGATCTGATTTTTTAGCATTTTCAGCACGTAATTTTACAATTTCTGCTTTCATGCCATCCATAACACGTTTCATTTTTTTAAACTGTTCTTCTAATTTAGTATTTTGCACTAAAACAGTTTTTTGATACGTTCCAACTTCATTACTTTCGACAGTGTTTCTAAGCTCATCAATTCTTTTAACAACCATGTCGCCAGATGCTTCAGCAACAAAACCTTTTACGACATAACGAGCTTCTTCTTCAGTGACACCTAAACTTCCAGCTACGACTCTTACATAATCATCTTCTGCTACGTCGCGACCTGAAGACTTAATTTTTATGACTTCATCTTTTAAAGCTTCATTTAATTGAGATTTTTTAACTTCCCATTTTTCATCATCGTTCAAATCTTCATAGTTAGCTTTGATTTTTATTAGTTCATCTTTATCTTTTTCTAGCCAGCCTTTGATTTTACTTATTTCTTCGTTAAACTCTTTACCACCTTGAACAGTGATAATTTCAACGACTTCTTCGATGTTTTTACCTGAAACAATTCGTTGAATCTCTTCAACTTTCTCCAAGAACCCCTGGCTGTTAATATCACTTAAAGCTTCTGTCACTTCTTGGTAAACTTTTTGATTTTTAACTAAAATACAAATGAGATCTTTAATTTCTTGAGAAAGATCTTGAATAACCTCTTGGCGAGGGTAGTGTTTTAAATAATCAATAACTTCTTCATTAGTTAAATTCTGATCTTCTTTATCTGATCCTTCTCTAATTCTAAAATTCTTAATAAACAATGCAAACTTTCGAGCTTGAGCAAATGAAACCTTTGCTCTTTCTTCGTCAAATCCTAGGTCTTTTCTGTTACTTGGAAGCGATTGATCTGAAACAGAAATACCAACTTGAGTCACTGGTTGATAGTCTGGAAACTGACTGCTAGCTAAAGTTGTTTCTTCTCCAGGAGTTTTAGGATAACTCGTAGGAGTTACATTCGCTTCTCTGGATTTTAAGCTAATTTCATCTGAAAACCTAAAACCACCGAGTCTTAATAAGTTTTTTGAATTAAAGTAGCTTGTAATGATTAATCTATTTGTTTTTTGGACAAATGTTATATCAGTAAAGTCTGAATCTTCTAAAGCCAATATAAAATCTCGAGTCAAAAATTGTTTCGACTCATTTTCATCTTTTCCTAAAATGGCCCTCAATATACCAATATCTTTTTTTAGAATCGGTAATTGAATTTGAAAAATCATGCCATCATCATTTTGTGCCATTTCACACTCTAAAGGTGTAAAATGCTCTTTAACTGCAAAATAGCTTACAAATTGAAACAAATGGTAAAGAGATCGATGAATCGACAAGTAATTAAAAATCTTTTGGCTTGAGTTCTCAACCAAACGATCAATATAACTTCCAACTTGAAAATACTGACTAATCTTGAAACTATCAACTGGAAGCTCAAAAACATCAGATAGATTGCTTAGTCCCTTTTCTCCTATAAAGATAGCGGCCATTCTCTTTCC
>JAKLJM010000094.1 GCA_023151145.1 Bacteriovoracaceae bacterium
GTGCGATCCACAGTTTGAGCAGCTCATTGGGTGCTTTCTGTAAAGTTTATGGTGCTGACCAGCTCTTCTTAAACCTTTTCTTGAAACTGAATTTTTCTTCTTAGGAACTGCCATTTTATACTCCGCAATCTATACAACAATCTTTATAACTGTCTTGTTCGCTATTAATAATAAATTTAGACGATAATCTTTACGCCAGCTGTCTCGTTCTGGCAAGCAAAATCTAAAAAAGCACTTTATTTACGCACTCACCCGTACATCTCGGGAAAGCTTCTTTTTCAATATAGATTTGTTCATGGATAAATTCTTTTAGCTCAACTTGACCTTTTTTATGAAAGTAGAGCTCCATTTCTTCATTCTCGATAAAGTAAGACGAAATGTCCTGATATTCAGGTCTTGACGCATAAGTATCGTGGAGAAAAAGTCCATTTACATCGTGCTCAAACTCTTGGCGAGTGAGGGCCAAACAGCGAATGCATGGTGCGTAATATTCTGCTTTGATTCCCGCTCTAACGGTAACGTAGTCGCCATAAAACTTTACTGAGCGAAGCGTTATTTTCAGGTCTAATTCAATTTTACTTGGAAGTTCGCCCTTTTCGCCTTCGTTATCTTCTTCAAGTTCGTTAACCAGATCTTGAACCCATGGAATTTCGTTAGAAACTTTAAATTCTTCAATGACATCTGGATTTAAGTCTTTAATATTAATAATTTCAGTAAGTTTTTTTGTATTAATGCTCATAGTTAAATCTTTGGTTTTAAGCCTTTAGTGGATAGGTTTTTAGCAGAGCCTTTTCTTTTGGTAAAGATTATTAAACCACCTTATGATGGAATATATTAATTGAATCGTTCAGGCGAGGAAAACGCGCATGATTAAAGTGCAAGATCATTGGCAAAAAATCGTTATCGTAGGCTTTAGTGGGGCAGGGAAATCTCATTTGCTTAGAGAATGGTCAGAGTCTTTAATGCCTTCTTTTTTAGCTCTAGATCTCGATGATGAAATCTTAAAAAAATATGGAAAACCCGAGGATAAAGAGCTAGGAAAATTTATTTCACGAGTGGGATTTACGGAGTTTCGTCGCTTAGAAAAAGAGTTATTGAACTCATTTTTAAATCAATCCAGTGAACGCTTGCTTATTGCTTTAGGGGGCGGAGCATTTGATCATGATATTCAAAATATTACCAATGAAAATCCGTCAATCTTAAGTCTTTTTTTAGATACGCCCTTTGACATTTGTTACGAACGCATTTGTCAAGACACCAATCGCCCCTTAGTGCAATTGGGGAAAGCTAAATTACACGAATTGTATTTGGCACGCTTAGAAATTTATCGTTTGGCCAAAAAAATTATCCGTCCAGAAGAGCTAAAATTCATTGATGCCCTGTAAAGCTTAGGGCATAATTTTATAGTAAGCATTTCTAGCATGGTGGCTAGTAATCAGACGATCAAGGATGATGACATGAGCATTGTTAAAAACGAATTATCAGTGGCTTTACTTTTTCAAAATATTGAAGATGTAAAATTATTCTCACAATATTTTCGCCAGCATGGGATTATTCCTTTTTTCTATGAAGACTTAAAATCATTCTGGACCGGAATCGAAGACACCCGCCCTGATTTAGCATTTATTGACGTTCGTAATATGAGCGAAGGTGAACTGGTATTGAAAGAGCATCCTATGATCGCTCATCATTTAGTTCCTTTAATTTTTTACACCACAGAAAAAGCTTCACCGCTTTTAATTTCAACTTTTGATCTTCCACATTTCGGAGTTGTTCAAAAAGGAACATTTTTAAAAGAACAATTTGAATCTACGCTAAAAAGATTTCTCGATCATTTTAATTTAAAGAAAACTGCCGATCATCATTTAAATGAAATTCGGGCCAAAGATGAACAAATCGAAGAACTGCTTAAAGCTCGTCAAATGCATGATCAAAAAATTGGTTATCGCCAATACATGTCGGTCCTCACGAGAGAAACAGATGCCCTAAAAAATAAAGTAGATTTTTTTAAAGCAGTTGAAGTGTATTTTGAACGCATTCCCGAAATTGATGAGTTTGCTTATTTAGAACTTTCTTTTAATGCTCAAAAATTGATTTCACCACTTTCTTCTTCAACAAAATTTAGAATGATTCCTAATCTATGGTTAGGAAATCAAAGTCAAAATGGTATTGAGTTGTTTGCTCAAAATATGGCGTCACAAATTGTCGCTGAAGCCATGGGAGGAGATTTAATTTCTCTGGTGATTAAAGGGCAAAATCAAAATCCAGATAAGCTGATTTTTATTAAAACGAGAGTGGAAGCTTTCTTTAATGAATTTGATTGGACTTTATTTGAAGAATATTTGAATGGTGTCTATGCCCATTATCTTCTTCGCGGATTAAAAGAAAGAAGTAACGATAAGCGAACGATGAATACTTTTGAAGCTTTGCAAGTTTTCGATCAAGCTCTTTATACAGGTGCGAGTAATGTGACCGATTCAGAGCTTGTTATGTTAGATTTAAATTCATTGTTTGAAGTTATTAAAAAACGTAAATCGACTCGTTTTTATTTTGAAAAATTTTATGATGATTTTATTAATCGACTAGAAACGCAAACACGTATTGATTTCCATTTAGTAGAAATAAGCCTTAAGCACTGGGTGTTTATGGTAAAGGCTAATCGTTTTGAAGATTTTTATAAAGATCTTCGCGATTACTCACAGAAATTTCAGTACTGGAAGTATTTTGAAGATTCAGAACAATTTTTAACCTTAGATATTAAACCAAAAATTAAGCAGCTTCCGATGTCATCTTTTGCTCTTATTCAGTCTTTAGAAGAAGTAGAAATGACAGCGGAAGAACGTTTGTTAAAAGAAAGATTAGCAAAACAAAAAACGCATGAGCTGATTTGGGGTAGAGAGAATATTCGTGAAATTTAGAAGTCGTTTAGTTGTAGACCTTAATCAATTAGGTGAAAATCATCAATTGATCAAGGATCTCGCCCCACAAGCACAAACTCTTTTTATGGTTAAAGCTGATGGCTATGGCCATGGAATGATTCCATTAGTTAGATTTGCCTTTTTAGAACTGGGTATAAAAGAATTTGGTTGTGCCAGTGTTTTTGAAGCTCTCAGAATTCGCGAAGAATTGCCTGATTTAGATGTAGATATTTATGTCTTTTCAGATATTCAGTTGGAGTTGCAAGAAAACGTCGGCGTCTATCTAGAAAAAAGACTCATACCTGTTTTATCAAACGTTAGTGAGATCAATTATATTTTAACTCATCCAGAATTTTCACATCTACCTCTTTGTTTAAAATTCAACACTGGAATGAATCGTTTAGGATTAAGTCTTGATGATTTAGAAGATATCGTTGATGTTTTAAAAAAATATGGCAGAAAATCCGTCTATCACTTAATGACTCATTATGCGAATGGCTCCTTTCCGATGGTGGGTAACCTTCGCAATGAATGGCAACGAGCACGTTTTTATGAAGTAAAAGATTTTTTACGAACAAATGGAATTATGATTGAAAGATCATCGATGGCGAACTCTGGAGCCATTGAACAAAAAATGAATGTTGATGAAACCCATGTTCGTCCAGGTCTTATGATGTATGGACCTAGCTCGTTAAATGACGAGTATAAAATGCATTCGCACTGGAAAGGTAAAGTTATATCCAAATTAGAGACATATATCGTGCGTACTTTTGATGTTAAAAAAGGTACACCGATCGGTTACTGCTCAACGCCTTGTCCACATGATGGAGTGGTTGCCATTTTAGCCTTAGGCTATGGGGATGGATTCTCAACTCGTTATGTTGGTGCAAGTCTATATCATCAAGGGTTCAAAGGGACAATCACTGGTCGAGTGAATATGGATATGGCGCAAGTTCTATTTCCAGTTGAAGCACGTTCAAAAATAAAGGCCCATGAGATGTTTACGATTTGGGGACAAACAGAAGGGGATTTAAAACAATTCTCGGATGAAACGAAAACAATTCCTTATGAAATATTTTGTTCGCTATTACCTCGTGTACCACGAGTCTATGAAATTGGTGGAATTTAATGTTAACGAAAGATGGAATCATTAAAAGTATTAAACATGGCTTCATCGAATGGGTTGAGTCTATTGGTGCTTCAATCAATGAATCGGTGAAGGGTTTAGGGAATATTGTTCTTTTTACCGTTAATTTTTTTTACTGGGTTTTTAAGCGACCTTTTCGCTTACATTTATTAGTGGATCAGCTTTTTTTTATTGGAAATAAAAGTATTCTCATTATTTTGTTGGCAGGTTCATTTACGGGAATGGTCTTTGCCACTCAAACCTATTTTGGTTTTAAGCTAATTAATGTCGACTCCTTAGTGGGGGCAATAACGGCGATTGGTTTAGCAAAAGAACTAGCACCGGTCTTAACAGGTCTAATTGTTGCTGGTCGAGCCGGTTCAGCCATGGCTGCACAAATTGGAACCATGAAAGTTACGGAACAAGTAGATGCTCTAGAGGTAATGGGAATTAACTCCATTCAATATTTAGCAGTACCAAGAATTGTGGCAGGAACGATAGCCGTTCCAATGTTATCAGCGATTTTTCTTTATATTGGAAATGTTGGTTCTTATTTAGTAGGCACAACTTCTCTTATGATTGATGAAGCTATTTTCTTTTCTAAATTATCAGAATTCATGCACGTAGCAGATATATGGCAAGGAATTATCAAAGCAACAGTTTTTGGTTTTGTTATTTCAGTGATTGGAACTTATTTTGGTTTTCAAGTCGAAAAAGGTGCTGAAGGAGTTGGGCGAGGGACGAATTTAGCAGTTATTTGGGGTATGATTTCAGTGTTAATTTTAGATTACTTTTTAACAGTAGTATTGGTGAGGATTTTATGAAGTTTGAAAATCCGGCCATCTCTCTTCAAAACGTCACAAAAACTTTTGGCGAACATACGGTATTAAATAATTTAAATTTTGATATTCCTAAAAATAAAATCACTACGATATTAGGTTTTTCCGGCGCTGGTAAATCGACTTTGTTGAAACATATTTTAGGAGTCATTAAACCAACGAGTGGAAAGGTTATTGTCCTTGGACAAGATTTAGCAGAACTAGATGAATATCAAAAAAGAGAATTTCGAAGAAATTTTGGAATGTTGTTTCAATATGCAGCCTTATTTGATTCGATGACCACCATCGAAAATGTGGCATTTCCCCTGAAAGAATTTTCGAAATTGACCCTATCTGAAATCTCAGAAAAATCTCAACATTTATTAACGGCCGTTGGGTTAAAATCTGAGTCTTTTAATAAACTTCCTTCAGAATTATCAGGGGGGATGAGAAAAAGAGTAGGACTTGCACGTGCACTGGCACTTAGTCCCCATATTATGCTTTATGATGAGCCGACAACAGGGCTTGATCCGATAACAACCAAAATGGTCAACGATTTAATTGTAGAGACAGCTGAAGTGAACAAAGAAAACGGACTCACCACTGTTATCATCTCACACGACGTAAGGGCGACGTTAGAAATTTCTGACTATGTAGCCTTTTTAGATCGTGGTAGAATTGTAGAATATTTACCCGTTGATCAGTTTAAAAAATCCGAACACCCATTGGTTAAGGAATTTTTGAGACTTTAAAAGAAGGATGTTTACTCAATGAGTGAATTTAAAGTAGGACTTTTAGCACTAGCTACAATTATTGTTGTGGCCGTAATGTCATTAAAAATTACTTCAAACCAATCTGGATTTGGAGAATATAAAACATTTCGAACTATTGTTCGTGATGCTTCTGGTATTTTTCCAAAAACTCCCATCAAAGTTGCCGGTATTAACGCCGGAAGAATCGTAGACATTCAGCTTGAAGGTAATCAAGCGATGATTAAGTTCGAAATTTTAAAAAAAATCGGAGTGACAAAAAATTCTAAGCTAAGAATTAAGACCGTTGGTTTCTTAGGTGACAAGTATCTTGAAATTTATATTGGTGATTCCCAAGACATGTTAAAAGAATATGACTTTCTTGATTCTGAAGAAGCGGCAGGGATAGAAAATTTAGTTAAAGATACCACTGAAATTTTAGGTGAAGTGAAAACGATCGTGAATAGTTTGAAATCATCTATCGCTCCTGAGGGCGAAGAGGCTCCAGTGACTGCCATTTTAAATGGCGTTAAAGAAGTTGTCGCCAACACTCGTGAAGTAACGGCAACGTTAAGAAGAACAATGACTAATAATGAAGAAAAAATGAATAATATCATTGCTAATTTAGAGTCATTTTCTTATGAGATTGCTTATCAAGTAGATAAAGCCAATCAAGATTCGGCCATGTCGGATGTTAAACAAATTTTAGCAAACACTCAAAAACTAACTAGTGATCTGCAGGCGATTGTCGCCGATGTAAAACGTGGAAAAGGAACACTTGGTAAACTTGTCGCAGAAGATGAAATCGCTGATCAAGTGAAAGACACGTTATCTAGTGTGCAGAAATTAGTAGGAAAGGCAGATGCGATACGAACGGAGCTAGAAGTTTTCACCGGAGCTAATACCGAAAGTGGAGCAAATAGCGAAGTGGGTTTAAGAATATTCCCATCACCTGAAAGATTTTATTTATTAGGAATAGCGACTTCAGAGTTTGGTCCGGAATATGAAAAAGAGACAACGACTGTAACGAACGGGACAACTTCTTTTGAAACCAAAAGAGAAAGAGAAAAAGATACATATAGATTTAATATTCAAGTTGGACGAAAAATTCATGATTTTGCCGTTCGAGGTGGTTTAATTGAATCCACTGGTGGTGTCGGGATAGATTATTTTATACCAACTTTTGGAACAAAATTTTCTCTGGAAGTTTTTGATTATAGAAAAAATATTGGTCCAAATGTTAGGGTTTCAGCAGAGGCGCAGATTTGGAATGTACTATACGGGCGCGCTACGATGGAAGATAGTGTGAGAAAAGAGCGCAGCGGAACTGTAAGTGCTGGATTAAGATTCAACGATGAAGATTTAAAAGGACTTCTAGGATTTTTCCTATAAGGATAACAATAAGATAAAAAATGATGGATAGAAACTGGTTAATCCGCACAACACAATTTCAAATTTTAGGACCAATCTCAAAAGAGAAGATTCTAGAATTTTATAAAAAAGGTGCCCTCGGTCCAGACGATGAAATTTGTTCTGGCAACGGCTATTGGTTTTCAATTAAAGAGAAAGATTTAATTGAAAAATATTTAACCGGAGATTTACCACAAAGTTTCAATCCTATATCAGAAGCTCCAACAGTTGTAGCCTTAAAGGCAATGGGGGATCAAACCTCTTCATTGAATCGAGCTGTGACATCAAAAGCCACATCTCCTGATCAAACCTTAGTTCTATCTACCAGCATTCTTACCGATCAAAATGGACTTAGCTCTCAATCTGAAGCCACGCAAGTCGTGAACCTCAAAGATTTACATAACACAAATGAAAATGAAAAAGTTCCGGCAAAGTCTGATTTAGAATACCCGGACATGGTGGTTCCGAAAAAAGATGATTTAGAATATCCAGATATGCTTGCTCCAAAAAAAGAAGATTTAGAGTATCCAACATTAACATTGGATTTAGAGTCATCTGCACCAGTTAAGAACCAAAATTCTATGAAGTATCCGATTCCTTCAGCAGAAACGTTACATAGTGAAAGTACAGATCCGGTTCATCTACCAAAAGATGATGATCTTGCTTATCCTGATATGA
>JAKLJM010000095.1 GCA_023151145.1 Bacteriovoracaceae bacterium
AAGTTATTAGTCAAAGCTGTTTTTTTATCTATAACTTGATAGTTTCCGTCCCTAAGTTCTATGGTTACGTTCTGATTCGAACTTACTTTGAAATTTGCCTCTTTTTCTGATCCAGAATAAGCAACAACTTTCCATAAAATTTTTTGTTCCGGCCGATATATACTTCGATCTGTGTAAATAAAGGCATCACTTCTTTGGTAACTATTGCCATCTATTGAAATAGGGTATATTGGTTTTTTTGAACCAATTAGCTGATTGTTTTTTTCTGCCATGATGAAATAGCTTCGATATTGACCATCAGAATTTTTCCCTGGTGAAAGACTAGCTTCACCATTTTTATTTGTGACTTTGCTTTCAATTTTTTGATGACCTTTTTGATAATCCAAAGAATACAAATAAACATTTGCCTGAGAGATTGGCTTACCGTTGCTTCCATTTTCAACACGCACTTTAAAAGAACCAGACTTGAAGTCTCTGGTTGTTGAAAAAGTAAAATCTGAAATAAAAGTTTGAATTCCTCTAACGATACCACTATTCATCGTAGGACTCGTTGAGGCCATTACGGCATAGAATCCCGGTTGATGCTCTTTGGGAGTAATGAACGCCTGATGAGTATTAAAATCTTTTGTAGCACGAAGCTCTTCACTCCATTCGTAATTTGCTCTTCCGTTTAAGTAATGAGCTAACTCTCTCCAACTTGGCCTTAGTGAATAATCTTTCGTTGTTTCTATAAATTTTTTAAAATCTATTTTGTAACTTTTAAAATATAGCTTAGTCAGATTTTGATATTTAACGGCGACACTGGAATTATTACTTCCATCAATATTCATTCCCTCGATTGTGAATGTAGGTAACTCAATTTCTTTAATTATGTCTCGACATCTTTTAGCGCCCAGAGATTGCGGATGTAGAGTCGATCCCTGTAGCGCAATTTGGCGAGCATTGATTTTTGCCTCAGGATGATCGGTGGACTTTATAATTTCTGCTAAAAGAGCATGTCCCATGGTTACCCAAGAGATATCATTGTTTTTTTGAAGAATGTCCTTCAACTCTTTGATGAGATCAGCGGTGTCTTCTTTATTGGAAAAATGATCGCGTGCGATTCTTATTCGTTGAAATCGCGCCTCAAGAGCTGCTGCAGTGTTCTTTTTTGAGAGATGCCAATTTTCTAGATCTTTAAGGACAAAGGATATTTTTTTAAGTGGATGGACGTCCATGTCGGTGAGATTAATTTTTTCGAAGCCCACAACGAATGTTTTTTGATCGATTAGGTGCTTTTCATTTTTTTCTTTTGCACTCCACAGGGAGTTGTCGGAGAAAAATGTAGCTAAAGAATAGGTAAGGGAATCCCTTAAGGTTTGACGAATATTATCTGGATAGTTATTGGGAGAAATAATTTCATTTAAGGCATCGCGCTCATGAGTTCCTAAGTCCTGACGAATATTCCAAGCGAGGTTAAATGCTTTTAAGCTTTCATTGAAAATTTCTTCAGTGGTGAGCTTTTTTATGTCAAAATTATTTTTTTCCGAAACAAATTCTCTTTTTCTGATTTCATAGGAATAGCTATCAAAATAAGTTTTAAACGAATATGCCAGAGTGATGTTAAGTACTGCTTTAGCCAAACTACTTTTTGGTTGAGGTTGCTTTTTTAAATCAATGACGGCCGTTTCGTATCCATGCATCCCAATTTTTAATAAAGTTTCTTTCGCTATCAAATTGGCCCAAAGAAATTCATCATTATTTTTCTGACTTTTATCAATGAGAAACTTTAATCTATTAGATGCTTCTTTGAATTTTTGTTCAGAAACTAATTTTTCAAATTCAGCATCATGAAAACGAATTTTATTTTTAGATGCTCCATAAGTTAGAGGAATAATAGCTAACGCCAAAACAATAAGTAGGGTTTTAATTTTTTTCATAGTGAAATTTTAAGTGAAAGGAATTAACTTCCCAAATGAATTCACGAGAGGAGAAATGTTCCTAGGTCTGCTATTACCCGATTTCGACAGTAGATCTTAATATTTTCCATGTGTGGTCTGCATTTAACCTAATTTCTGCTATAAATTTTTTATCAGCCATTTTTTCTTTCCATTCTTCTGGTGAAATTAAAGATAGAAAACGTTTTTGATCTTCTTTTTCATAGAGATAGTAAGTTTTGCCTATTACTGGAGTGAAAGGGATGTCTGAGTCGTAGATGAGGTCAGAGATATAAACTCTCTTTTTTATATCTTGAACTTGTTTGGCGAGAGTTTTCATTTGTTCATAGATCAGGCTCATTTGTTCATCTGTTTGCTCTAGCATGGCGGTTCGAGCATGGGACTTTATTTGACCTTGTTCTGTGGGAACAATAGCAAATCCCCCAACGGAATGAGCATACTCTAGTAAAGAAGGCATATCTGCTGTCTTTAGCTTTAAGAGATCCATATCGATTTTATCAATGTCTACCGGAGTGGGTTTTTTATTGTTTTCCATGTCTTATTATAAACTCATTTAATCAAGAATTTCATCACCATTTTGTTTTCAAGCTTTAGACAATGCTTCTATTTCAACAAGAGTTTCAAGGCAGCAGCAGTATGGGCCTCTCGATCGTAGGGTTGTCGTAAAATGTAAAAGTTTGTCATAGTCATAAGATGATCCACATTTTCTTCAATAACATAATCGACGTTAAAGCCATGTTCAGACAATAAGGCACTTTTTAAAGGCACAACGCCATCATTAGGCCCTGCTTTTTTGTCACTATAATTTCTAAAAAGTTCTAGAGGGGTGTCGTAGCCCCTAGTGTTTTCTTTAATCGTGGCCATGTTGATAAAACGTGTCTCTTTGGCGATTTTTTCAATTAACTCAATCGTTGATGATTGTTGCATTATTTGTAATCTCTCTTCAATAGTTAAGGAACTTAATCCTTTTTGATTTCCACCCATGATTCTAAAGAGATTCTTGGCGCCACCTTTATAAAGATGATTTCTATGAACCTTACTAGCAATAGGGGCACCGTAAAATGGAGTTTGAACTGTAATCCAACCATGTACTTTTTGAATGAGGTCTGGGCGAAGTCTAAAAGCTTCTAAAGTATCTAAGCCTCCCTTTGAGTGTGAGTATATCAATACCGGGAGAGTACTTTTTTCTAAGGATTCAATTATTTTTAAGGCATTTTCTTCTGGTGGTGTTTCTGTTTCAAGTCTAACGAATTCAAAATCAGATTCATTGTTTTTTAAGTATTCAATCTGATCCTTAAATCCTTCTGCAAATAGTGAACGAAGTTTGATAAAGTTATTACTTTTTGAAATAAAAGATTCTGCTAAAACTCCAGGAACGATGAGGATTTTATAGTTTTTAAATTTTTCTTCAGTAATAGGAAAAGTTGTTTTTAAGGACAAATAGTCGGACGTTACATCATTGGCAAATGTACTTTTAAAAAGAAAAATAAAGAGTAAGAATAATATTTTTTTCATCTACTTACATTGAAATCCAATAGAAATATAAGTTATCGTTTCTCCAAAAAACCTACTGTAAGAATAACTTTTTTCATAAGTACCTTTTAAGGTTTTTTGATTAAAAGATAATTTTTCCCAAATTCTGCACGGTGAAGTTTCAGGACTACAAATCAATGAAGTATCATAACTTTCTAATGAAATTTGTCCGTTAGAGTTATTGTATTTTTTGTCACCGTTAAAGTAAGAAAATAGATAGAGTGATTCATTGTCATAGCGATCACTGCCATTTCTGGCGATCATTTTACCATTGATGGAAACATTTTCATTATTGGCGTTATGAGAAAGTACAAAATCAATATTTTTGACTAACAAATGAGCGCTACTATTGATTCTTCCATTTAATAAAGTTTGGCAATTGTAATCATTTTCAGCAGAGACGTTCGCAGTCATTGTTACCAACAAAGTTGCTGCTACAATTAAATGTTTCATAAATAAACTCCCTAAAGATTAACAAGGAGTTATAACTTATTTTAAGCTTCACAGTGAGAATGTTGTAAATATTACTTGTCTTGTTAATGGGAGAGCACGATTTGTTTGAATTCCCCCCATGGGATTGGGGGGAGTCTTGTCTTTATTACGAGATATTTATAACTTACGATTTTTTATCTTCTTTTGGCACCTTAGTTTCATCAACGGTAATTTCAATTTCCACTCGACGGTTTTGTTTACGTCCATCAAGATTTGTATTGTCAGCAATCGGGTTTTGAGGACCCATTCCTAGTGTTGAAACTGTTTCGGCCGGTAGACCAACTGAGATTAAATGTGCTTTTACAGCATCAGCCCTTTTTTGTGAGAGAACTTCATTTTGAGCTGTTGTTCCAGTGTTGTCGGTATAACCTTTAATGGTTAAAACGTTTTCAGGATACTTCTTCATAATTTGCGCCATTTGTGAAAGATTTTCTTTCGCTTGTGGTTTCAAATCAGCTTTCCCTGTATCAAAAAGAATATCACTTTTTAATTTTGTTACTAAACCTTGTTCAGTTCTTTTTGTTTCTGCTATTTTTTCAAGTTCTTTTGCTTGTTTATCAAGGCGTGAACCAACAAAACCTCCAAGGCCCGCACCAATGACTGCACCAATCGCAGCTCCTTTTCATTTTCCTAATACAGCACCAAGAGCACCACCTGCCGCGGCACCGATTCCTGTTCCCATTAATGTGCGTTTTTTATCAGTCGCACAACCACTCAAAAGCATTACGAGAGAAGAGATAATGATCAATGTTTTTTTCATAAAAACTCCTTTTTAATAACTGATTCTAAAAGTCTGAATTAATTCATTTTATCGAGTTAATTATTGAGAGAGTCGGCGTTTTAAGCAAGGGGAAATTGCATCTAATCATAAACATTTTTTGAAATGACCTATATCAGTGTGAAAAACTCTATTTATGGCACAATACAATTGAGGATAAGGATAACAAGGAGGCTAGAGAATGAATATGTTGAAGCAATTCTTCTCGAGGTTAAGGAATGGATTCGGCCTTGGGAAAGAGAGAGAGTAAGGTTTGCAGACAATCACTTTAGAGCTTATCGCAAGCACCAAAAATTTTCTAAAGATGAAGCCACTTACAATCTCTTAAATTAACGATTCGAAATTAGGCCCCATTGTTTGGGGCCTTTTTTGTATTACATATTTAAATGGTTTTCGTGAGCTTCGTTGTTGTAGTAATGGTGAGGCTCGCTTTCTTTATGAGTGAAGTCTGTTACTGCAGTCATGAGTTCTTGGATATTTCTTGGGAAGTGTTCAAACTCAATTCCTTCAAGTTCTAGTTGTTTTAATTTTTTTTGCAATTTTTTAAGAGTTTGTTCAATTTCTTGAAATTCTCTAGCGTGGGGAGTTTTTGGAATTTCTTTAATGGCCTCTTCTACACCTTTTGTTTTTGCGGTTTTAACGAATTTTTTAATTTCTCTCACCGGCAAAGTTTTAATTTGAGGAAGGGATTTTATCTGATCTTCTTTTGAAAGTTTTACGATTTCATTTGTTTGACTAAGTGAAAGTTCTCCATTTTGACGAGCCTTTTTTACTATGTGATCTGCTCGCTCATCACGATTAATGGCTTCATGGATTTGTTTAGGTGATAAGCCCGTTTTTTCGGCCACAATATTCAAAAATTTTTCAGCGGGAAGAATGACTTTTTTGACAATGACTTCTGCTGATTCGTCTTCGTTCATTTCTTTTACTTCAATAACCTCTGGTTCAGATTTAAATTCTTCGTGAGGGTTTAAGGCTTGATAAATTTCTTTTGCGCGTCTTAAGTGACCTTCAAGTTCCATTTTATCTAAATCTTTACGGACTAAGTTTTCATCAATTGAAATGAGTTCTTTTTCAAGTTCGCCATTATCGACGATGACAACAGGGGCTTCGGTGTAACCTAGGTTTAAGAGTGCTTGGAATCTTCTTGCTCCAGCTAGAATTACGTTGTCTTTCGAAATAACGAGAGGGGCAATTAAGCCAACTGTTTGTATAGATTTTTCTAGGTCAGAAACATCCGTTCCCATTCTTAAGTACGGATTAGTAGCTTTCAAGTCGTTTAAACGACGAGTTTCAGAGTGTGTGTTCAATGTCGATCTCCGAGATCAGTGTTGTGTGTGTGGCAGCTAGAATGAGGAATTTCAGTCAAAATGTCAGTCAAAATAACCTTAAATATTTTGACATCAAAGACTTAAGTGTCTGGAAAGACGCAAGTTTATTTTCCTAAGGAAAATCTATTTTGAATGCCGGGCGTCTTATGTTGTACTTTTGTCAGTGAATAAATATTGACGTTGATCATTAACAAGAAAGAGAAGTTGCGATAAGTTCAGCACCATGGAGAGTTTATGGTTTTATTTGATTTAGAAAAGACACAATTAGTTCCCTTCCAAGACATGAACGAAGTTCATCTTGAAGAGTTGGCTTTAGGGAATGAAATTTTTGAATACTTACAAAATACCACTCCCGTTGATCACAAATGGTTACAACTAAAATTGCGTGATTTTCTTTATCACACTCGTGATCATTTTAAATTTGAAGAAGAAATCATGAAAGAAACCCTTTGCCCAATTCTTAGTTGCCAGGAGAGTGAACATAATCGCGTCCTCGCCATTATGATTCAAATATTTAAAGACTATATGATGTCAGCTGATACCCAAATTCTAAAAGACTATTTTGAATGTGAATTTAAGCCATGGATCGAACACCATATTCTGACCATGGATACAGTTACGGCCACCTATCTAGAATCCTATGAAAAAGGGGAGTCTATCCCAGGTTTATCCGATCACCAATGTGGAACAAGTAAGTGCTAAAAGGCAATTTCTCAAGTATTTGACTCAGTAGTTTTTTCACACTTTTCTCTGATTTTTTATAAATATGCTATTTTTATTCCATGAAAAAAGCACAATCATTTCTCATTTTTTTTGGGTCAATACTTTTTCTATCGAGCACACAAGCTCAGTTAGAAAACGCTATGTTTGTAGGTGACTCTCATGCTTACGGAAAAATGGGAGCTGTGGTTGAGAAACGATTGGCCAGTGTTTCAAAACGAGTCATTATTCAATCTAGTTGTGGTTCAACACCTAATACTTGGCTTGGTAAAACTGGTTACGAAAAAACAGTCTGTGGTTATTGGAAAAAAGATGGAGCCACAGAGATTCGATCAAAAGAACACAAAACTCCAAAATTTAAATCTGAGTTAGAAAAATACAAACCTCAATTAACAATCGTTCAACTGGGGACAAACATCGCAGCTGGAAGTAATCCTTTAAAAAGCGAAGGCAGCGTTATTGAAATGATGTCACTTATTCGTGAAGCAAGAAGCGAATGTATTTGGATTGGTCCGCCTGATGCTGAATCAAAAGTTGTCTCCAAAGAAAAATTAAAAAAGACTAATGAGATGTTGGCACGACTCGCGAAAAGTTATGATTGCCAATATATCGACAGTCTTCTTTTGACGGTTTTTCCTAAAGAAAATAAAGAAGGAATTCATTATCCACCTAAATTATCTGCGGAATGGGGTGAAAAACTCAGTTCGAAGATTTTAAGTCTTCTAAAAATCTAGTAGGGATCAAAAATTGGCAGCTAATTTTTAGCATGCTAGTATTTTTTCATGTATCAATTACGTCCATATCAACATGAAGCTGTTCAAGCAACAATCGCTCATTTTAGAAAAGAGCGCACACCTGCTGTTATCGTCCTTCCAACTGGAGCTGGAAAA
>JAKLJM010000096.1 GCA_023151145.1 Bacteriovoracaceae bacterium
AAATTAATTTTCAGTGATGGGAACTTGATTCGAGTGGTGGGAGCAACATTTTTTGCAATATCGTAGCCCGCATCAGCGTGGCGAACGATTCCCATTCCAGGATCAGAGTTTAAAACGCGAGACAATCTTTCATCCATGTCTTTTGTTCCATCACAAACAATAACCATTCCCGAGTGTTGCGAGTAACCCATACCCACGCCACCGCCATGGTGAAAACTCATCCAAGAAGCGCCGTTCATTACGTTGATCATAAGATTTAATAGTGACCAATCAGAGACAGCATCAGTGCCATCAAGCATGCCTTCTGTTTCTCTGTTTGGTGAAGTTACAGAACCACAGTCTAAATGATCACGACCAATAACAATTGGAGCTTTGACTTTTCCATCACGAACGAGTTGATTAAATAAAAGCGCTGCTTTTTCACGCTCACCATATTTTAACCAACAAATTCTCGAAGGCAGTCCTTGAAAAGCGATCATCTTCTCGGCTTTATCTAGCCAATTGTGAAGCTTTTTATTTTCAGGAAAAAGTTCACGAAGAGCATCGTCTGTAACTTTTATATCTTGTGGGTCCCCTGAAAGAGCAACCCATCTAAATGGTCCAGAACCCTGACAGAAAAGTGGTCTAATATAGGCCGGAACAAATCCAGGGAAATCAAAAGCGTTTTTTACACCAACTTTCTCCGCGCCAGCGCGAAGATTGTTTCCGTAATCAAAAACATGTGAACCAGCTTTTTGAAATGCTAACATCGCTTTTACGTGCTCGCCCATAGTCTTATAAGAAAGTTCAGTATATTTTTCTGGATTTGATTTACGAAGTTCAAGTGCCGCATCAACACTCATTCCATTTGGGACATAACCGTTCAATGGATCATGAGCAGAAGTTTGATCGGTCACTAGATCTGGAAGAATTCCTTTGTCGAACACATATTTAAAAAAGTCGGCAGCATTGCCAACAACTCCAATAGAGATTGCTTTCTTTTCTTCTTTTGATTTAAGAGCAAGTGCAATCGCTTCATCAAATGAATCACATAAAACATCGAGGTATTTTGTTTTTAAACGTTTTTCAATTCGCCATTTTTCAACATCACACGCTAAACATACACCGTTGGCCATTTTTACCGCGAGTGGTTGAGCGCCGCCCATTCCACCGATACCAGCAGTTAAAACTAATTTACCAGTTAGATCATGTCCTTCACCGTAGTGTTTTTCTGCCGCAGCCATAAATGTTTCATAGGTTCCTTGAAGAATTCCTTGTGAGCCAATATAGATCCATGAACCAGCTGTCATTTGGCCGTACATCATCAATCCTTCATCTTTTAAT
The DNA here is from genome assembly GCA_023151145.1 of Bacteriovoracaceae bacterium. Taxonomy (GTDB): domain Bacteria; phylum Bdellovibrionota; class Bacteriovoracia; order Bacteriovoracales; family Bacteriovoracaceae; genus Bacteriovorax. Next base: position 1,324 of record JAKLJM010000096.1, read on the forward strand.
TTATTGAAGTGATCCCAAGTCGCCCAGTGTGGAACGAGGTTTGAGTTGGCAATGAGTACTCTTGGCCCGTGCGAATGAGAAGGAAAAATAGCAACAGGTTTTCCAGATTGAATAAGCAGAGTTTCATTGTTTTCTAATTTTTTTAATGAATCGATAATATCAAAAAGTGCTTGATGATTTCTAGCCGCTTGACCGTTTCCACCATAAACAATTAAGTTGTCTCTATCTTCTGCCACGTCTGGGTGAAGGTTGTTGAGCATACAACGAAGAGCTGCTTCTTGGTGCCAACCTTTACAATTTAATGTTGACCCAGTTGGAGGTAGAGGGATTTCTCTTTTTTCTGTCATCTTTATCTCCGAGTTATTTTTTAAAATTTAATTCTTGCACCAATACCAGCATCAAAATCAACATCGGTATCTGGTATTAAGTCTAGGGTTGCAGATAGTTCTACAAATGTTTGCACCGGAACTTGGGCAAAGTCATAAGTTAGTCCAATCGGAGCACGAGGACCAATGGCGATTTTGTCTTTGTCTTTTCCTTCGTCAATAAAAGCAAAACGCCCACCAATACCGTAGTAAAGATTGAGTGTCGCTAGGTCTTGAATGTGAAAAGCAAATTGATTTTCAAAAAGATAGTTGGCATGAATCACTAAACTTTCTTCTTTTCGAAGTGAATACGCAAGAGCAGCATCTACAGCACGATCATTTCCTAATTCTTTTTTAGCTGAAATACCAGTTGGAGCTCCTAAGATAAATCCCAATTGATTACCTTCGGCCAAAACTGATTGTTGAAACAAAAGAGCAATGAATAATAAAATACCTGCTTTCATTTATATTCTCCTGAAGTGATTTTTATTTTAAAGGACCAATTTTCTTTTCAACTGCATCTATTAAATCTTCATTGTTGATAAGTTTTAAAATATTGTTCATATCTTTATAAAATATTCTATCTTCATCAATGGTTGGCACGTGAGTGCGGATACTTTCATAAACAGCTTCTAAAGCATCTGAGGTTTTTAAAGGACGTTGGAAATCTAGAGCTTGAGTGTTACATAATAATTCAATGGCCAATACGTTTTTAACGTTCTCTATGACTTCTAAAAGTTTTCTTCCAGCAGTAACCCCCATAGAAACGTGATCTTCTTTATCAGTTGACGTTGGAACAGAATCCACGCTAGCTGGATGGCAGAGAATTTTGTTTTCTGAAACCAGGGCTGCCGCTGTTACGTGGGCAATCATGAGTCCAGAATTTAATCCTGAGTTTTTTGTTAAAAAAGCAGGAAGATCTGAAAAACTTGGGTTCATCATTTTTTCAATTCTTCGCTCACAAATGTTGGCCACTTCACTCATTCCCATCGCCAAATAGTCCATAGCTAGGGCGATCGCTTCGCCGTGGAAATTCCCACCTGAGACAACTAAACCTTCTTCAACGAAGATTAATGGATTGTCTGTGACAGAGTTAATTTCTCTTCCAATAACTTCCTCAGCATGAATGAGTGTTTGTCTAACGGCCCCATGAACCTGAGGAACACAACGAAGAGAGTAGGGATCTTGTACTTTTCCGCAATCTGGGTGCGAGTCTTTTAAAGGTGAATTTGCCAATAAACGATTGAGATTCTCCACACAATTATCGGCAAGTTTTACAATGTTTCGTGCTTCATAAAGAGCAAGTGAACCAAGTGCCGCCATACAAGCAGTACCGTTAATAAGGGCTAGTCCATCTTTAGGGCCTAGGACTGCTGGTTTTTTACCAATGTCATGAATAGCAAAATGAGAAGAAACGACTTTGCCTTTGTATTCAACTTCACCTTCACCAATAAGTGCTAGTGCAATATGGGATAAAGGAGCAAGGTCACCGGATGCCCCTACAGAACCTTTTTCTGGCACAACGGGAGTGATGTTGAAATTTAAAAAATCACAAAGTAATTCGACGATTGAAGGCTCCACACCTGAAAAGCCTGAGGCTAAACAGTTTGCACGAAGAAGCATGATAGCTCTCGTTACTTCTTTTGAAAATGGGCGACCAACACCTGTGCAATGGGAGCGAATAAGATTTACTTGAAGAGTGGCTAGGTCTTTTTCCGCAATATGTTTTGAAGATAAAGCACCAAAGCCAGTATTGATTCCATATACAGGTTCACCTTTTTTCACTACATCAAAAACAAATTGACGAGATCGCTGCATTTTTTTCATTGAATCAGGAGCAATAGATACTTTAACTTCTTCACCACTGTGAAAGGCTACGAAAGCTACTTGGTCAGTTGTTAATGATTGGCCGTCGATGACTATTTGATTGCCGAATTTTAGATGGGTCATGTAATCCTCTTTTCACTGGAGTTTCGTCACTTGAATGTCGCGCCATTCTAGCTAAGGAAAGTCAGAGTGAAAAGAGGAGAGAATAGGATCGTCTTAATGCTTTTTTGTGCAACAGCCTGTAAGCACTTTAGTTTTAGTGATAAGCGTTACATCGTATTCAAAGATATTATCTGACATACCATCATTACAATTGTGAGTGAGTTTTGTAACGATTGTCATATTTCTTGTTTGGTAGACGTCATTAAAGCCCTCTGTCGTGCCAGCAGCACTTCTTTTTTGGTGCACTTTTTCAGTAATTGTTTTATCGAAATCGTTAATTGAAATTTTACTTTTACTAACTTCAGCACCCCAAAATGGCTCAGTTCCAAAACAAGTTAGTTCTGCTGCATTTGCCAATGAGCAAAAACCAATCAGCGCGATTACAGTAAGTAATTTCTTCATAAAGCCTCCAAAATAAACAAAAGGTAGGCTTAATTAGCACGATATTAATAGGATGGGGTGAAATTAAGTAAAATTTACTTATTTATGCCGATATTACGAGCTTCTTTGACGAAGATGGCGTCTAGAGTAACCGTTTTTAAATATCGGGCAAACTCTTCAAGGCCAATAGGAGATCCTGGTCTGACAATATAGCCTAAATTGTATTCGTGATCGTATTTTTCAGAAATAATAATCTGTTGAGCAGATAGAGGATTACGTTTTAGATAATCATTTAAATATGATTTTGCCACAATACCAACTTCAGCTCTGCCTTTTAAGACTAAGCTAATGAGATTATCGGCATTGGGAAAAGTAATGAAACGAAAAGGAAGTTTTTTGGGATCGGGCATTTCTTCAAAGTTTGTAAGTGCATAATGAAAACCAAGAATACCAGCGACTACTTTTTTATCAAAAGAGCGAAAATAATTTTGATCACGATTGTTTTCTTTTCTGGCGAAGAAAACTTCACCATCCATTAAGGGTAAGGCACTAAAGTAGTGTGGGATTTTTTTCCAACCCCATGTTTGGTCCTCGAATATCATTAAATCGATTTTGCCTTCATTGAAAGATTGGTATCTTCTTTTGGCCGGTACAACAACGATTTTGAAATGATATTTCTGTTGAATCTGGTTTAATTTATCGACGCTAATTTTTGTTAAACTGAAGTTATCGTTTAGAACAAAATATGGCTTGAAGTCATAAGCGCCAACGTTTACTTCAATTTTCGCCACGGCCATCGAAGAGGATAGTATGAATGAGAAAGCGATTATTTTCGCAAGAAAGTTCTTCATGATAACAAACATAATGATCCAATACTAAGAAATGAGATTCTTAATTGCCGAAGCAGTATTTTCAAAAGAGTGCTTAAAAATGGCAGAGCCCGCCACTAAGTTCTCTGCTCCAGCTTCAATGGCTTCTTTGGCCGTTTGTTCGTTAATGCCACCATCAATTTGGATCGAAAATTTTAGTGCTAGTTGCTCTTTTTTTAATTTAAGCATTTTTACTTTATATAGTGACTGGGGCATAAACTTTTGTCCACCAAAACCTGGTTCAACAGACATCACTAAAACTAAGTCTAGTGCTTTGAGAATTTCGTCGCTTAAAACCGACACATCGGTGTGAGGTTTGATGGAAAGACCTACGGATGGGTAAAGGGTTTTAGCTTTTTGAATGAGTCTGTGGAGTTCGGGTAAGTTGTTTTCGAATACTTCGTAATGAAAAGTGAAGTTGTGAATCTTGTAATCTTTAAATGTATCAATATAGAATTCTGGATTAGTTACCATGAAGTGAGCATCCAGTGGATGTTTGGCCATTTTTGATAATAGCTCAACAACCGGATGGCCGAATGTTAAGTTAGGGACGAAGTGCCCATCCATGATATCCAAATGAAGCCAAAGATTGTTGATGCCATCAAAACGTTTTAGCTCTTGTTGAAGATTTAAAAAATCTGCAGCTAAAAGACTTGGAGCTATAATCATGAAGCAATCCTTATTCAATAGTAAAAGAACTTGTTTTGTTTTTTAGACCATTTAAAAGCTCAAAGTCGCTACAGCGTTTTTTGCCTTCAAGTTGCACCGAGAGTAAGCGAAGGGACCCATCTAGAGTGCCAACTAATAATCCTTTTTGACCGAATTCCGTAGCACCAGGATTTAATTTCACGTCCGAATTCTCGACCTCAAAAACTTTCAATCGTGTGCCATTTAAAAAACAGTAAGTAGAAGGCCACGGATCAAGGGCACGAATGCGATTGAAAATGTCACGACGAGTATATTGAGCAAATTTTAAATGCCCATCTTCTTTATTAAGAGTTGGCGCAAATGAAATCGCCGTTTCGTCTTGTGCGGTAAAAGATAAACTATTGGTACGAATAAGTTCAATAAGATCAGCGGTTGAAAGAGCCGCTTGAAATTTTAATCGGGTGAATAACATTCCGCCATTTTCAAAAGGAGCTATTGCCATTGGATGACTTAAGCATAAATCTCCAGCATCCATTTGTTTAACCATTCGCTGAATGGAAACGCCAGTTGAGGTGTCACCATTTAAAAGCGCATATTGAATGGGAGCAGCTCCGCGATATTTAGGTAAAAGCGAAGTATGAATATTAAAAGCACCAAGCTTGGGAATATTTAAAAGTTTACTACCTAAAAATTGTGCAAAAGCAATAACCAGAAAAAAATCAATTGATGATTTTGCTAATAACTCGAGCTCAGCTTCTTCTCGGTTGATGTTTTCCGTTTGCAAGAGTGGGAGTTTGTGAGTTTTCGCGTATTCGGCCACCGGAGGAGACTTTAACTCTTGACCACGCCCAGAAGGTCTATCTGGCATGGTGATAACTTTTACAATATTAATTAAGGGATGCTGGTGAAGCATCTCAAGAGTGGGGACAGAAAAATCAGGTGTACCGAAAAAAACAACGTTTAATTTTTTCATTAAGCTTTTGCCTTTTTTTGACCCTTTAAATATTTTTTTTCTAATAATTGTTTTTTGATCAAACTTAATCTTTCAATGAAAACGATTCCATCTAAATGATCATTCTCATGCTGAAGGCAAACTGATAAAAGTTCATCGGCATCAAGTGTATGTTGCTCACCGAACATGTCTTGATATTCGACAGTAACTAATTGAGCACGTTTAACTTCTTCGTAAATACCAGGTACAGACAAACAACCTTCTTCATACAAAATTTCACCAGTTTTGTTTTTAAAAACAGGATTAATAATCACAATCGGCTGAAAACTAGAAAGTCGAAACTCTGTTTTGCCTTCTGCTGTTGTCACTTCTTCGCGATCATACCAAATATCCATGACGAAAAATCTTTGACTAATACCTACCTGAGGTGCAGCCAGTCCAATTCCTGGAGCATGGTACATAGTGAAGAGCATATCTTTGATTGTTTGGCGAAGTTCATCATTAAATTCTGTCACCGGTAGTGCGATTTTTTTCAGCACAGGTGCAGGATAAGTGAAGATTGGGAGCATTTTCCCTTCGAGCTTATAGTTTTCTAAAAAATTTGTTTTCATAGTCCACTCTTAGCATATTTCAGCGTAATTTGCGATGGTAAAAGAAGTAAAAGAACAACACCATGGTAAAAATAATTGGTACTCCAAAAGTAGCCAAAAAGGCCGGAATTTTTGAACTTTGTCCCAATGTAATCAAGTAGGAATAGATAAACCAATAAAATAAGGTGAAGGCGAAGATAAATCCGACGCTTTTTCCAAATGAACTCGTTCGTCGATTAGGGTTAAAAATGGCCGTTGCCGCCAATAGCGAGAGAACGATACAGACAAAGGAAGTAGAGAATTTATCATAAAAAAGTACCAAATACTCGGCAGTGTTTAATCCCGAAGAATTCAGAATGGAGATATACTCCCACAGTTTTACAATGTTTAAAGTCGTAATGTCGGAATTAATTTTTTGAAAGTCGTCCAAAGATTCGTTAATAGTAAGTTTGTATTCGGGGTACAGCGTTTCGGTTGGAAAGCTGGCAAAGTTTAGATTAGTTATTCTTTTAACATTAATAAATGTCCATTCATTTTTTTGATTATTGGTAGCGTGTTTTGCTTCAATTTTTTCCGAGAGTTTGTGTTCTTTGTCATAGAAAAAAATTTCGACATTGTGAAGTTGATTTGTTCTTTTGTCGAACGAGCTGTAGTTGAAAAAATAATCGCCACTTTTGTACCAAATCTTTCCCGAATTGATAGTGTTGGCGGTTAAGCCTTGGGCCTTGAAAGAAGAGAAGTTCCCATACATGTCTTGAACTAAGTCTTTTTTTGTTTTGGCGTAAGGGAGAACGTAGGAGTTGATGCCAAATAAAATTGTAGCCGCAAGAGTACCAATGAGAAATATATCAAACATAAATTCTTTGCGGGAATAGCCCGATGCAAAGATAGCAGTTAGTTCATTAGTGTTTCGAAGTTTGTTGATGGCGAAAAGTGAACCGACGAGACAGCTAACAGGAAAAATTTTAATTAAAAAATTTGGAATCTCAATTAATAGTCCAATGAATACTTGTGAGATGTCTGAGTTAGCACGCATGATTCCATTGATGGTATGGCCCAAAGAAAGAAATAAAAGAAGGACGAAGGACGCGCCAAGAAAAAAACGAATCCATTCCTTGAAAATAATTTTTTTATATATTGAAAGCATATTTAATCAACTTATGTACAATTCTGATTGGGAGATCAAAAGTCACTTTAAGAGACATTCTAAAAATAGGGTGCTGCTGACTCCATTGAACTAAAAGTGATGAAGATCGATAATAAATTTCAATGAATTTCAATCCCAAACGATTATGTTGGATAAGGCTTTTAAAAACACGTAAGTCTTCAGTGATAAAATGTTTGTCACCGTATAGTTCAGTTGCAAGATAACATTTTTTTGAAGCGACATGAATTTTGGTATAGGCTTGTTCAAAAGCTTTGAAGTTGTGTGCTTGTTTTTTGTTGTTAAATTTACGAATAATTTGGGCGTTTACGTGTTGATACTTAAAGCCAATGGAAAATTTAACAAATTGATCTAAACTTCGGAGGCACTCTCTTTGGTGGTGAGGGCTTCTGTCGAAGGCTTTGGCCAAATCCCAATAGACATGTGAGATTAAAAGAAGTTCAGAAACATCTTTTTCTGGGTCAAACATGGTTGGTGATAATTTATCTTCAGTCGTGTCGAAGTTATTTGAGAGGATGGCGAGATATTTATAATAGTTATCAATTGCCTGGGTGACTTTATCTTCTCGATAAAGAACCTGTGCTTGTTTTAAGTATTTTAGGCGAGAACGATAGATCTCTGCTTGATGTTCTTTTTGTCTTTCTTCGCGTGGATCTTTTTTCTTTTTATCATCGGCCATAATAATTCCTATTTATTAAAATCTTAATGAAAGACCAAAGGTTGTTTCTTTTAAATCATAGGCGTTTTGTGCCTTTAGAGTATTGGCCAATATTTTTGTATTCTTAATAGCAAAGTCTAAACTGAGACGTGGTTGGACCCACGCTGCACCAATGGAATTTCCGCGCTCACTGTTGCCCTTGTCATTAAACATCCCAACACGAATGTAAAAATCATTAAAAACGGTGAACTGCAAAGCTCCTCGATAAATTAAATTGCCCGACAAGTCCTCATCCCATTTGGAGCCCATGTCTCCAATGATAGCAATAGGTGCCATGAAATTATATTGAAAACCAAAATAGGCTTTAGATTCTTTGGGATTTGTTTTGAAAGGATCGATAATAATCGCACCAAAAGTGAGTTGGGGATCGACAACATGAAGGACCCCGGCAGACATTTGTTGATATTTGTTTTCGGTTTTAGATAATGCCGAAGTCCCAATGGTATCAGTGGTTTTTCTGTAGGCGAAACCCATGGCCGATTTTTTTCCGATGATACTTGAAAGCGTTAAACCGAAACGTTTACGTTCACTGAAACCTTCTTCGGTTTTTATATAGTGAGCAGTACCTGACATAGTTGGATTACTATCACTGATGATAATCCCTAGATCATTTTTTTCTGGCAACTCCGCAGAATTTTCTTTGATAGTAAATTTTCCATTTGTTTTTGAAGCATAGATGGAAGATTGATTAAAAAAAGAAATACTTGCAGGGTTTAATATCGCTGCCTCTTCTAGCAGGATCGAACCCACGCCAGCACCGGAAGTAGATTTTAGTCGAGTTGTCTCGTAGTCATGTATCCGAGAAAATCCATAGGATTTTATACTTAAAGAAAAGAGTGCTAAAAGAGTGAGCTTTTTGGTAAAATGAGGCATTATTAAATCCATTTAATAAGTAAGTGCTTTAAAGGAAATTATAATGAAAATTCGAAAGGCCGTCATCCCTGTTGCAGGAAAAGGAACCAGATTCTTGCCAGCAACTAAACAAATACCAAAAGAAATGATCCCAATTATCAATTTGCCCATGATTCACTACGTAGTTGAAGAGGCCATTCTCTCTGGGATCGAACAAGTTGTCTTCATTACATCCAGTGGAAAGCAGGCAATAGAAGACTATTTTGATCGAAATTTCGATCTAGAAGATTTCTTAGTAAAAAATGGAAAAATTAAAGAACTAGAGCTGGTACGCAAAATTGGAAATATGGTTGAAGTAACAGCTGTTCGTCAGAAGGAACAATTGGGCCTTGGTCATGCGGTTTTATGTGCTAAAGATATCATTGGCAATGAGCCGTTTGCCGTTATCTTAGGTGATGAGATTGTTCTTGGAAAAAATCCCGTTATTAAACAATTGATTGATGTTTCTACTCAAAACAAAGATGCATCAGTTATTGGTGTCATGGAAGTAGATCCACAAGAGACATATAAGTACGGTGTGGTTAAAGGGCAATTTACAGATGCAACGAAGAGAACAATGAAGATGGAAGCCATGGTTGAGAAACCAAAACCAGAAGTGGCACCATCAAATTTAGCGACACCCGGTCGTTATGTTTTTAAGCCTGAAATTATTAATATGCTAGCCAAAGAACAAGATGTATTTGCTCATGTGTTTGAAGGTAATAGATATGATACGGGAAATATCGAAGGCTATTTGAATGCAACGTTAGAAATTGCACTTTTAAATGATGCCACTTCTGAGACCATGAGAAATATTATTAAAGATAAAATGACAAAATTTAATATTAAATAAGGAGGGTGGAGCATGAAGTTCTTCCTAAGTTTAATTTGTAGCATTTCAATTTTCACCACTTTTGCCGCCATTCCTACAGAAGAAGGGTTGCTGAAAAATTTAAACAATCCATCACCTATGCCTGGTCAAACGATTGTTAAATTTAAAGTAACAAGTGCAGAAGAAGGAAAACCTGAAGCATTTTATAAAGTGACATTAACCAATGAAAATCCTAATACTATTCAAGTTCTTCAACAGAAGTTTAATGGTGTTCAGATGAATAACACTCAGTTAAAAGATGTTAAATATGAAGCAGATCTCGTTAGTAAAATTCGTCGTGAGAAAGCCTCTGAAAAAACACTTTTTTATAGCTCGTTGATGTTCCTAGTTTTTAATAAAGGAACTGGAATTGAGTCCCTTATTGAAAAAAATGGTGGTGCAGTTACAAAGACACGCACGATGTATAATGAAGAAAAGTTACGTTTGCTTCGAAATTACAAGGTGTTTTTAGCCAGTGGAAAAAGTAAAAGTGAAGCGGACTCACCACTTAATCCCCAAGATCCCAAAGAAAAACAAAGAGTGCAAGATCTCTTTAGATCAAATTCACTGCGTCCATCACCGAATGTTCAGCTAACCAAATTAGGATCAGAGTTTTTATGGACAGCAGATTGGAAAAGCGTTGTAGGATATTTTAGTAACGAAGAAAGAAGATTGAGAATTTTGGATCTGCAAGCCACA
>JAKLJM010000097.1 GCA_023151145.1 Bacteriovoracaceae bacterium
AGTTGGTGAACCTTTTTATAGTTCACAAGATTTTGTCTCTCTCAATCGTCAAACTCCACACTGGATTTCAGAAAATATCACAACTCGTGATCCGGCCAATGATTGTTTTAGTGCCATATCAAATTTTTTCTTTGGACAAAAAGTCCCTAAACCTGAAACCAACAAAGAAACACTTCCTCTCTTATCAGGACTCGTTCATGACGTTAAAAAGGGACCGAAAAAAGAATATATCGACTATTGGGCCGATCCAAAAATTCTAAAGGCGCTCCCTGAATACGATGATTTTCTAGAGAAAACTGTCGAGATTATTTTTACTCCCCATGAGCCATTTGGACACATTAGACTTAGAGTTGGAAAAAAACTTTATGGCTTTGAAAACGTTCAATGGACAACAAATAAAGACTTTACGCCGATGTTCCACAAGAGTACCAACAAAGATCTTCCAAGCTCAACGGGTGCTGTCTTTTTTGTAGGTGCCGAAAAAATAAAATCTGTACAAAAAGAAATTGAAGATTTTTATAAACAATCATCCAGTAATAATTTCCCGCCTTTTGATGCTTATTCTTCATTATTAAAAATTGAAGAAAAAGATAAAACATTCGGAAGTGGAAAATCTCTCTTTTTCGTTTCGGATGCTCCTAAATTTGGAAACAATAAAGAAGTAAATGGAAAAATCGTTGAAAAAAACGGTCGCCATTTTTTAGTCTCAAATGACGGATATGAATTTGAAATTCAGAAAAAAGGAAATCAATATTTTTCTAACAGTTTTTCATGTTCTAGCTCCGCTGGGCATATATTAGAAAAATACTTCCAAATAAACGTGCATGGAACTATTGCCGCCAAGAACACTGTTCAATCTATATTAAACTTAAACGCCTGGGGTAATACTCAGCCTGTAGCCTTAATGAGATATTATGAAAAAGAATAGAAAAAACATGAAAAATCTTTTAACTTGTATCACCGTTGGTATGGTCCTTACGGGGTGTAGTTCTTTAACAAAAGAACAATACTACAGCTATGAACCTTTCCGAGAAGATCCGCGACTTTCTGATGCCGGTTATTCTTTTGCTGATGGCCGATCTCCTGCCAATTTTCTTAATCAATGCTCAGTAGGTATTCAGCAGTTTTTTAATCCTCCAAAACCTACTAAAGTAACGAAGGATTTACCTTTTAAACCCATTTTACGTTATCCAAAAGGTTTTAAAGAACCTGGCATGCATATTCAGTATGGATTTGAAAGTGAGTATCTAAACGAAGAAGCAGAAGTGCTTTTGAAAAGTTATATGCCAGATACAAAACTCTTTCCGCAAATGACAAAAGAAAAATGGCTTGCTTTATCTCATGAGGAAAGAGATCAATTTTTACAAAACAATGAAAAAGCCATCTTCCCCTATCGTGAAAAAGCTAGACTCATCAACATAATTGATGATCCTGAAATGAAAGACGTCATGCCTGAAAGCTTTATTTACGATGCAGGTAATTACGAAGTTGTACTACCTCCAGTAGATTCTGCAGAAGAATTAGTTTATCGCATTCAAAAAATTAATAATTTTTTAGGTACTGGTTCAATGCAAGTTATGATCTCGAATCCCTACAACAAAAATGGCTTGAGCGATGCTCTTAATCGAGCTACTTTTAAAGATCAAAATCTTGGACATTATAACTTTGTAAATGACTTAGACACTTTATCAAAACTTGATCAAGGATATCGAAGATATTTAGCAGATCCCAATATTCAAGCGGCGCAAAGTTTTAATCACCCTTGGCTTGGACCAATGACAAAAATTAAACATGATCAATTAAAAAAAATCATCGATGAAATGTCATTGCAGAAAAAATATGATGATGAAGAGTTAAAAAAAATGTCATATATCATCAGTTCGCACAAGTTCATTGGAGGTCTTGCCTTTAGACCTGATGTTGCTTACAAAAAAACACGTTTGGCATCTGAAGTTCGAGACTGTCACAGAAATTTAAAGTGTATTGAAGATCGAATAAAACGAGAAACATCTATTTTAATTCAAGGAAAAGAATCATTTACTGCTTTTAAAAACCTAAAAGCTTTTGATTCAGAAAATGATTTCATGAAATTAGATTCAACGGCGAGAGCTGCACTCAGAGAAATTTTTCCGAAATATGGAAGTTATAATGCAGCAGTCACTGAAAGATTTCGTAACTTTTCTTATCCATTAAGAGATTGGAGTGAACATGCTAAGTTATCAAGTGATCCAAATTTGTCACAAAAAATTCTAGCAGCTCAAGAAGAATATGTTTCTTACTTAAATCAACAGATCGCAAGATATAACAAAAGAGAGATCTCCAAAGAAGAAGCACAAAAACTTATTATGGGCGAACTTTCTGCCTTTCCAGAAAAGTCAGGACTTATGCAATTAATGAAGGAAAAATACCAAGAGCTCATTACTCCACAAGAGTTAAAAGCCCTTGAGCATTTAAAATTAACTTTATTACTAAATCAAAATCGCCATACAGCACTGGCCCAAGTAAAACCTGAACCAAAGGCAGCTGAAGCGACAAGCATTCCTTTTTTCAACACACCGGCCTTAACCGCATCATCCATTCCGAGTGGAATGGTTGCAGCTGTAGTGTTTCCATAACGTTGTATTGTATTAAAAACTTTGTTCTCAGGTATACCTAAATCTTCGGCCACCTTAGAATTAATTCTAAGGTTGGCCTGATGGAATAAAAATAGATCAACATCATTTAATTCAACACTCGCCTCTTTACATGCCGTTTGTAAACACTCCGTCATGCGTTTAGTTGCGTGAACAAAAACTGCCTTTCCATTCATTTGAGGATAATGAAGTCCCTCTTTTATCATCGCTTCATTAATTCTTTCTTTTGGGAATGCAAAACCTGGCGCTGGTAACCATAATTCTTTTGCTAAACTGCCATCAGCAAATAATTGAGTGGTCATAATATGACTATCTTTTTTAGGATCATTTACTTCTGCACGAGAAACAACAACTGCCCCAGCACCATCACCAAAAAGAACAGACACATTTCGACCATTAGGTGTTTTATCTAGACCTTTGGAATGAACCTCTGCTCCTACTAATAAAACATTTTTATGGGAACCAGAACGAATAAATTTATCAGCAATAGAAAGCCCGTATAAAAAACCTGAACATTGTTGACGAATATCTAAGGCCGTAATTCCGGGAAGATTTAATTTTGCTTGTAGAAAGCAACCTGTTCCCGGAAAATCATGATCTGGACTCAATGTAGCAAAGATAATCATATCGATATCTTCTTTTTTTATTCCCGAATTTTCGATCGCCTTTAAAGAAGCTTCGTAAGCCAAATCGCTAGTCGATGTATGATCATCAACCCAACGACGCTCAACGATACCAGTGCGTTGTTGAATCCATTCATCAGTGGTGTCCATCATTTTTTCTAAATCAAAGTTGGTATAAACGTTTTTAGGAACAAAAGACCCCACGCCAATTATTTTACTGAAGTAACTCATATCAATGTCCTTTCTTTTTTAGATGTTATTTATCTATTTGATAATCATACTGCATATAAAATAAAAATCAAAAAAACAAAAATGCTCAAATATGTTTTCGTAGTTTTTTTTTAGTATTTCCCTATAATGATATCTAATGTGTCTTTTCACCAAAAATCCAAGGATGGAAATCTGATGAAAAAAGTATCTTTTCAAACTCTGAGTTTCGTTTTAATTACTTTTTTCTCCAGTAATCTTATTGCGACCACATTTCACTCCGACGATCTTTTGTATTATCCAAATGATTTATCTGAAAAAATATTAGCTCTTGAAAACGAAAATATCTCAACTTCTCTACAAGGAGATTTACGCGACGATATCTTTCAAGTTCTAAATGGTGTCCACCTCTTTCAAGCAAATGAACATGATCAAATCGTTTCTAAATGTCCGGTGAATCAAAAATGTTATGAAAAAAAAAGAGATATTAGCTACAAAGAAGCTCGTGAAATCATGTTTGGAAAATTGTTCTTAACAAAAACATCACAAGGTTATGAATTAAAAGATTTATATTGTGAAAAAACGATAACAGAAAAAAACGGAGTGGGTCCAAATAAAATACCAGATCCGAACTTACTCAACTGCGAACACACTTGGCCACAAAGTAAATTTAACCCAAAAATGAATACGGAAATGCAAAAAGTAGATTTGCATCATTTGTTTCCTGTAGATAGTCGATCAAACTCTGTACGCAGCAATCATTTATTTGGTGAGTTATCATACGGAAAAGATGCTTATAGTGCTTGTCAAACATCACAGATTGGGACTATTCAAGGAACGAATACTACGGGTTTTATTCCCCCAAAATCCCACCGCGGAAACGTTGCGCGCGCGCTTTTTTATTTTGCCGTTCGCTATCAAATGCCAATTCCCAACGAACAAGAAGTCCATTTAAAAAAATGGCACTTAGATGACCCTGTCGATCAAGATGAAAGAGATCGCAACACCGAAATCTATCGCGTTCAAGGTAATCGTAATCCTTTCATTGACTACCCTGTTTTAGGTACACATTTTGAAGATCTCTAATTTTCTTGTCCTTTTTTTATTCGTAAGTTGTAGTGCGCTTGAGACCAATAATGAAGAGTCAACTAAACCAAAAATCTATTCTTCTGAGACAGAAAAATATTTCGAATCGATAGAAAAAACTCAAGTCGGTGAGCTTTATGAAAAAAACTCCAACCGTCCAAATGATTCAAAAAATATTCACAAAAATAATGAATATGAACGAGGCAGTTTAACCTCCATTAAAAAGCCTCATGCTTTAGTTGTGAAAGAAGTTAAATTAAAAGGTCACTCGCAACTAAAGCGCGAACTCAATCAAATTTTAAGCTTTCATTGTATGAAACATCGAAAAAGATTTAAAAGTGAAGGACAATGTATTGAAGCAGTTAATCTCGCGATAGTTTCTTGTGAAAAAAATCATCAAGAAGTTAAGCCTCCTTTTGTGAAATGTCTAAAATCTAAATTGAAGAATATCTAAGTCTTTATGGAACATCCTTTACAAAAATCCCCAAAACGCCCGCACTGCAAAAGATGCCACGTCCCTCTTACTCGTTGTCTCTGTGCTATTTGTCCATCTAATTTAAAATTACCGTTTCCAATAGTAGTCTTTCAACATCCCGATGAAGAAAATCATTATTTAAATACCGTAAGATTATTAAAACTAAGTTGTGATCAAATCACTGTTATTATCACTCACTCTCCTAAGCTTTCTGATCTAGATTCAAGTTATCAATGGTACTTACTCTTTCCTGGTGATGGGGCTAGAAAAATCTCACAAATAAAAAATGAACTGATAAATAAAAAAATGGGTTTAGTCATCTTAGATGGGACATGGAAAAAGACCAAAAAATTTCTCTTTGAAAATATTTTTTTACAACATCTTCCAAGATTAAGTTTAGAAAATTCTTATGAAACAATTTATGAATTGAGAAAATGTGATCGACACAATTTTCTCTCTACCCTTGAAGCCTTTAGTTATTTATTAATCGAAGACCAACAAATTGAACTCGGCAATGAACTCATTCAACGTATGAAAACAATGATTGCTGAACAAAAAAAAAGGTTCCAGGAACCCACTGAATAGGGTTCCTGGAACCTTTGTGAAGCGTTAGAAATTAAACTGCTTTATAGGCTTTACACCAGCCACATGTCGTAACAAATTTGTTGGCCATCATTGCACATGGAGCGTATCCACCATCAGCTTTTGCTTTATTGTAGAATTTGCAGTTACCGCAGTTTTGTCCTGCTTTGTATGTTGGCTCTTTTGATTTCGTTGCATCAGCTACGAACTTTTGCATTTTTCCCATGCCTTCGCCTTCTTTCTGAATTTGTTTTCCAGCCGGCTCTTTTGCAGGACATGCTTCAGCTTTAGCAGAAGAAATTTTTCCAACGATTGGAAGTGCAGCAATACCCATTAAACCAAATTTAAAAAATGAACGTCTTGATACATTGTTTTCCATAGGAAACTCCCTGTTGTGATAGGTAATTTAAAAGTTTGTTTAATACTACACCTTTCATCGGGTGAGATCACCTAGAAATTTAATGATTTTAATAATTTAGACTCAAATAAAAGTTTGAAACTTAAAACAATCGTTCAAAAAATTGGCATTTTTTAGGAATTTTCTTTTGTATCACTTTTGCTGAAGTTCAGGGAATTGGTTATTAGTTTCAATTATCCTATGTCTAATAAATGACCGATTAAACTTTCCCCCTATAAGCTTTACAAGCTTCATTCATAGGCTTAAGAGATTAGGCCATAATTGAATCATCACCCACCGGATTTTGGCGTTATAATGGCCTAGAAGGATATTGCGATGAAAAAGTTAGCATTAATCACTCTTCTTTCACTTCTCTCCCTTAACCTATTTGCCCAATCGACGGGCGTTGAAAAATATTTGCCATTAACTTGTGAAGAGATTTTAAAAAAGGATCACAAGGATCAGTTCTTAAAACAATTAAAATTCAAGCTTCAAAAAATCCAACGCTCACAACCCGACTCAGCTGATGGCACAATTAAAATATGTGATCAATTAGGAGAAGCCCAATTCTCAAGACTCATGGAAGATGAGTATCTTATATTTGATAAAAAATAAGCCATTTTAAATAGCTGATTTCCCAATCGCTAACTACTTTTTGAAGAAATCTCCGCTTTTAACTTTTAAAAAGACAAGCTTTTTGATACAAGCCCCTTCTATTGAATTCACTTACGATAAGGGGCCTGCGTGGACTTAAACCAAGATCTTCACACTTACAGTGACATTGATGAAAATGTTTTTATTCAAGTGTCTCCTTACTATGTTCCAGAAAGATCAAGTCCAGAACATCAACAGTATTTTTATGGTTATAAAGTAGAAGTGACAAACCACCGCGAAGAGACCATTAAACTTGTTCATCTCCATTGGAAAATTAAAGACGGTAAAGGTAAGCACTATGAAGTGCAAGGCTCAGGTGTAGTTGGTGAACAACCCGTCGTCGCACCTGGTGAATCATACGAGTATCAAAGCTTTTGTCCTCTCCATTCTCCTTTTGGAAATATGCGTGGGAAATTTCAATTCATCGATCAATTCGGACATCGTTTCTGGGTAAGTGTTCCAGTTTTCTTTTTCCGTCCACCAGAAGAAACTCTTCATTAATCCACAATTCAATGAAAATTGTTTTTCATTCTGTTTTTTTTTAGTTAGCCTAAAATAACTATCGTTTACATTAATCATGCATTTCAAGGAGAGAAACATGACGAAGTTATTAAGCGCAGTTTTTGCACTTTTTGCACTTTTATTATCCCTCAACATTTTTGCGGCCGAAGGTAAATCATTAAAGATTGCTGTGGATACCACTTATCCACCGATGGAATTTGAAAGCGTTGACGGAAAAATTATCGGCCTTGACGTAGATCTTGCGAAAGCCATGGCCAAGGCAATGGGAAGAACGCCTGAGTTCGTCGTTATGCCATGGGATGGAATTCTCGCTGGACTTCAATCAAATCGTTACGACATCATCATGTCTTCTATGAACATTACTGATGAAAGAAAAAAGCAAGTTGATTTCGTCGAATATATTCGTATGGGTCAAGTATTTGTTGTGAAAAAAACTGGCAAGCAAGTTAAA
>JAKLJM010000098.1 GCA_023151145.1 Bacteriovoracaceae bacterium
CTTCTTTGATTAATTCGTTAATGGCCTTATTGATTCTTTCTAATTTTTCTTGTGGTAATTTTTTTGAAAAATAAACATAAGCTTTTCTTTTTGAAACGACTAAGGCTTTTTTAACAAATTCATCTACTCTATCTATTTTTGCCAAAGAATATCGTACGGGAATAATTGACCCACAAATGGCATCGACCCGACCATTAATCAAGAGATTTACACCCTGATCATAATCATTAAATTCGGAATATTTAGGTGTTAGTTCTTTTTTCGCCAAAAGATCTGCACAGCCTGCGCGTATGATGCCAATTCTTCTACCATTTATGTCATTTATTTTTTTTAGATTAAAATGTTTTGCGGGAATTACCAAGTTTTCAAATTCAATAATTTGCTTTGATGAAATGGCATTTATTTCTAAAGCTTCAGTAGAAAACATAATCGTAAAATCAGCAATTCCTGCGATAACCGACTCATGTGCTCGAGCAAAAGGAACAATTTTATTCTGAGCTCGATAGCCGGCTTTTTCTAGGATTTTGTTTCCAAAATCATAATATAATCCAAAGCTGTTCCCTTTTTGATTTATTCCGAATGGTGCTACCTCAATTGTTGCCACACTAATGGCTTCCATAGCTTCAGCTTTCGTGTGATGACTAAAGCAATACACTAAAAGAAATAAAACTAAATTAAGATTCCATTGAAATTTCATTAAAAAATCTTCACTAATAAACTCTTAAACAATTCCACAACAAGAGTTGAGTTTTAATATTATTCTACTCATCGGATAAGAATTTTTTTGCATGAATAGCGATTCACTTCTAACTTAAGTAGTGCTTATATTGCCTGGTAAATTCATTGAATAGAAAATATTGATAAACAATTTTTCATCAAGTATTTTTCTATACTATTATTTCTCCTCTCATACCCTAGATCTTTAGTTGTCACATCTCAAGAATAGGCATAAGCTCTGCCCATGGATGCATCAAAAAATAGTCGATTATCTTTTCTGTTATATTTAGGTTCTATGACGGCCATCGGTCCACTTGCGATCGATATGTATCTACCAGCTTTAAAAACCATTTCAACTGATCTAAATGCCTCGATGGCAGAAATTCAATTTTCGCTCACTTCATTCTTTATCGGCGTAGCTCTTGGGCAATTTTTCTATGGACCAATTGTCGATCGTTTTGGAAAAAGAAAGCCATTACTGGCTGGAATTGGGCTTTATTTAATTGGAGCACTTTTATGTTCGATGGCAATAAATAAAGAAATGCTTATTTTTGCCAGATTTATACAAGCCTTTGGTGGTGCCAGCGGTATGGTGATTTCACGAGTTATTGTACGTGAACAATTTGTTAAAAACGAAGCTGCGAAAATATTTTCCATGCTCATGATGATCATTGGCGTTGCTCCAATCTTGGCTCCTACGGTAGGTGCATTCTTTGATGTTTATTTTGGTTGGCAATCAATATTCTATTTTCTGGCCACATTTAGTTTGTTTGTTTGGATTCGAAGTTTCTTTTTAGTTAAAGAAACACGAAAAGAAATAAAGGCTCACGACAAAAAACATTTCCTACATGAACTCGCATTAGAAATTCGTTATTTTAAAGAAGTCATTACAGATAAAACTTTTATCATTCCCTCACTCTCAGGTGCTCTTATGCAATCTGCTCTATTTGCTTACATTGCGGGATCAGCCTATTTGATCATTGAATATTTCCACATCAGTTCAAGTTCTTATTCTATTATCTTTGGGTTAAACGCTGTGGCATTAATTGGATGTGCTCAAATCAATGCACGTTTGGTCGGTAATTATCAGCTAGAAAAAATATTTTTTACTGCACAAAAAGCTCACTGGATTCTTTCCGTTATTCTCTTATTGATTGCTCTTTTTCTACCAACACCTTTATTATTCATAGCTGCTCTTATGGCGTGTTTAGGTAGTTTAGGTTTTACTTTTCCAAACGCTACTGCACTTGCCTTGGCTTATACAAAACATACTGGTAGAGCTTCTGCACTAATGGGGACAATTCAGTTTACTTTGGCGGCAATTGCATCTTCAATTGTAAACGCCATTCAGTCTCATCACCCTATGGCGATGACATTTGTCATTCTGGGTGTTTCTACTCTATCTAATCTTTTATTCTTTTTTTATAAAAGCCCCGAAGAACTTTTATAAGTAGTAGTTATTTTGATTTGAGAAATAAAAAACCCCATCATAAAGATGGGGCTTTGTTGAGTCGAATAGTCGAATCGATTGGTCTTTTTTCTAGAGGCAAGGATTACATCATGCCGCCCATGCCACCCATTCCACCCATGCCTCCTGGCATAGCTGGAGCGTCTTTCTTAGGAAGTTCTGCAATCATTGTTTCTGTTGTTAACATTAATCCTGCAACTGAAGCAGCATTTTGAAGCGCTGATCTTACAACTTTAGTTGGGTCGATGATTCCAGCTGCAACTAAATCTTCATATTTTTCGTCGCGAGCATTGAAACCAAAGTTAGAGTTTTTAGAAGATTTTACTTCATTAACAACAACTGATCCTTCTAATCCAGCGTTTGCTGAAATTTGTCTTAGAGGTTCTTCAAGGGCACGACGAATAATTCTGATACCAAAATTTTCTTCTTCATTTCTTCCCTTTAAATCTTCTAGAACTTTTGAAGCGTGTAAAAGAGCTGAACCACCACCAACTACGATACCTTCTTCAACTGCTGCGCGAGTTGCATGAAGAGCGTCTTCGTAACGATCTTTTTTCTCTTTCATTTCTGCTTCAGATGGAGCACCAACTTTAATAACCGCTACACCACCATCAATTTTAGCTAATCTTTCTTTTAATTTTTCTTTGTCATAGTCAGAAGTTGTTTCTGCAATTTGTGCTTTAATAGCAGCAACGCGCGCTTGTACATCAGCTTTATTTCCGTTTCCATCAACAATTGTTGTATTTTCTTTGTCGATCGTTACACGTTTTGCCGTTCCTACAACTTCAAGACCAGACATTTCTAAAGACATACCTAATTCTTCAGAAACAACCGTTGCACCTGTTAATACTGCGATGTCTTTTAACATTTCTTTTCTTCTGTCTCCAAAGCCAGGAGCTTTTACAGCTGCGATTTGAAGTGTTCCACGAAGTTTGTTAACAACTAAAGTTGTCAGGGCCTCACCTTCGATATCTTCAGCGATAATGACTAACTGTCTTCCTGTTTGAACTGTTTTTTCAAGGATTGGAAGAAGTTCTTTCATTGAAGAGATTTTTTTATCTGTTACTAAGATATTACAGTTTTCAAAAACAACTTCCATTTTTTCTGGATTGTTTACGAAGTATGGAGACAAGTATCCACGATCAAATTGCATACCTTTTACTACGTTCAACTCTGTTTCAGCAGTCTTTGATTCTTCGATTGTAATTACACCGTTGTTTCCAACTGTAGACATTGCTTCAGCTAGTTTTTTTCCAATATCTAAATCATTATTTCCAGAAATTGTTCCAACTTGGTTAATTTCTTCAGATGTTTTAATTGGTTTAGACATTTTTTTAAGTTCTTCAATTACTTTAGTAACGGCTAAATCAATTCCACGTTTTAGATCCATTGGGTTGTGACCAGCTGAAACTAATTTTACACCTTCGCGATAAATCGCTTGTGCAAGAACAGTAGCAGTTGTTGTACCGTCTCCTGCATCTTCATTTGTTTTTTGCGCCACTTCTTTTACCATCTGTGCGCCCATGTTTTCGAAATTGTTTTCTAATTCAATTTCTTTTGCCACAGAAACACCATCTTTTGTCACATGTGGAGCCCCAAAAGATTTTTGAATAACTACGTTTCTGCCTTTTGGTCCAAGTGTAACTTTAACAGCGTTTGCTAATTGGTTAACACCATTTAAAATTAATGTTCTTGCGTCTTCACTATACTTTAATTCTTTAGCCATGATTATATCTCCTTAAATTCAATTTTTATTACATCAATACGCCTAAAATATCGTCTTCCTTCATGATCAAGTAAGCTTTCCCATCTACTTTTACTTCAGATCCAGCATACTTCCCAAAAAGAACAACATCTCCAGCTTTAACGTCTAATGCACGAACAGATCCATCTTGTAGTCTGTAGCCATTTCCAACAGCGATAATTTTACCTTGAGAAGGTTTTTCTGTGTGACTGTCTGGAATAATAATTCCACCAGCTGTTTTTGTTTCTTCTTCAAGTCTTTGAACGACAACGCGGTCTTGTAATGGTCTCAATTGCATAATTCCTCCTAATTTAAGAATTATAAAATATTTAGGGTTTTAAAAAAGTTCATCTTAAATTTGGGTTCGATCTTATCAGTGTCAAGGGTGAGGGAATACTTTTTTTTATCTTTTTTATTATTAACGCTCCTCGTGGTTTTGTGGCCAAAGAGACCTAAAAGACTTAGTCTAAAACCCACAAATTCAGGAGATGGTGATGGTTAAAATTACAGGTATTTATGAAGGGGAAAAGCACTGCGAACTTACTCATGGGCCTTCATTATGTAAAATTTCAACCGATGCACCGAAAGATAATTTTGGACGCGGAGAAGCTTTTTCACCAACTGATTTGGCTGCTGCAGCACTCGCTTCTTGCATGATGACGGTAATGGGAATCTATGCAGAAAAAAACCATATCTCCTTAACAGGCTCTCGTTTTAGTGTAGAAAAACAAATGAAGCTTAACCCTAGAATGATTTCTGAGCTCGTTGTGCAGTTAGATTTGCCTCAAGCACTAAATGAAAACGATCGCGATACCTTATAAAATATTGCCCTGAACTGCCCGGTAAAATTGAGTCTTCATCCCGACATAAAAATGACCATCACTTTTAATTATACGGTATAAAAATGGATTCAGTTCTAGAAGTTCTTTTCTATTTTTTAAAACTCGGAATCCTCGGTTTTGGTGGACCCCTTGCCGTCGTCAGTGCTATTCAAAACGATCTCGTCTATAAGAAAAAATGGATTACAGAAGATGAATTTAATTCCGCCTTTGCCATGATTAAGGCGATGCCTGGCCCCGTTGCTTTTATGTCTGCTGTTTTTATGGGAAGACACAGAGCCGGTTTTCTTGGTGGTGTGGTTGCTGGCTTTGGCATGGTCTTTCCCGCTTTTGTTCTCATGATCTTTTTTGCTCTAGGAGCTTCCGCGGTTAAAAGTCATCCTAACATCGAAACTTTTTTTCTGGGGATGCAGATAGCTACTTTGGGAGTTATTCTCGCAAGCCTCAAAGGTCTTGTTGGACCAAATAGTAAAAATAAAAAGTTTTGGTTTTTAGTTTCTTTAAGTGCAATTATTTTTTGGTTTTATCCACAATCTGAAAGTTTAATTATTTTAAGTTTTGCCCTCATGATGGTGTTCAAAGACCATATTCGTTTTCATAAAGTAAGTTCTCTTATCATTCTCTCACCTCTATCAGTAGATTTATTTTGGACTTGTTTTAAAGCTGGGGCATTAGTTTTTGGTACGGGCTTAGCAATTGTTCCGATGCTTCAACATGATGTCGTTGATAAATTTGGTTGGCTCTCACAATCAGAATTTTTAGATGCCTTAGCTTTTGGTCAACTTACTCCTGGTCCTGTTGTTATCACTGTTACATATGTTGGCTACAAGCTTGATGGGTTGAGTGGTGCTCTTCTCGCCACTATTGGTATTTTTCTCGCAAGCTTTATTCATATGAGTACGTGGTTTCCCATTGTTTTTAAAAAACTTCGACAATCGAAATGGATTTATAAATTTACTTTTGGGGCCCTAAGCGCTGTTGTTGGACCAATTATTGTTACAACTTTTAAACTAGGTCAGACAATAGATGTTCATTGGGGATTTTTTGCTCTATCAATTATTGCTTTTTGGCTTTCTTTAAAAAACAAACTTCCAGTATGGGGACTCATCCCCCTTAGTGGAGGATGCTTCCTTTTAATTCATTTATTACTGTTTTAAAGAAGAATTCCCTTTAAGAAAAAATGCGCCACTGAAAAATATATGGCAAGTCCGGTGACGTCTACCAACGTCGCAACGAATGGAGCTGAGGCTGCAGCTGGGTCAAGGCCTACTTTTTTTAAAGCAAAAGGCAACATTGAACCAGTAACTGTTCCCCAAAGGACAATTCCTACTAAACTCACACTTACAGATAAAGCGATGTATACATAATACTCACCATAAGCATCACCCCAAACCATAATTCTGATAAAACCCAAAATTGCTAGAATTAGACCTAAGCCTAAACCTGATCCAAGTTCTCGCATCAGAACTCGCCACCAATCACGCATCCGAACTTCACCTAACGCCATAGCTCTAATAATGAGAGTGGTTGCCTGTGAGCCCGAATTTCCTCCAGAGCTTATTACGAGAGGAATAAACATTGCCAATACAACAGCTTTTTCAATTTCACCCTCAAACATTTTCATCAGAGAGGCAGTAAAAAGTTGGCCTACGAATAAAACCATCAACCAACCAGCACGTTTTTTAATCATGGAGAATAAAGAAATATCTAGATATGGTTCACCGAGAGCTTCAGAACCCCCGATTTTTTGAATATCTTCAGTTGCATCTTCTTGCATGGTTTCGACAACGTCATCAACGGTAATAATCCCTTTCATCACATTGTCACCATCAACAACTGGAAGAGCTAAGTAGTTTTGCTGCGAAAAAACCTTTCCAATTTCCTCTTGATCAAGAGTATCGAGAATAGTTACTAGGTCTGTAGTCATAATTTCAGAAATAACTTTAGTAGGAAAAGTATTAAAGAGTTCTCTCAGCGTAACCACACCCATTAATTTTTGATGTTGGTCTAAAACATAGGCATAATAAATTGTTTCAATTTGTGCTTTTGATTGTGCTCTTAAATATGAAATGGCTTCCGAGACTCGCATTTCTGGACGAAGTCTAGCAAAGCGCGAATTCATTAATCCCCCGGCTTCATCTTCAGCATAGGCAAGTAGTGCATTTACTTCATTGCGAGTCACTGGATCTAAAAGCTCTAATGCTTGTGATTGATAATCTTTAGGGAGCTCTTGAATTAAGTCGGCGACGTCATCTGGTGCTAAAAGGCGAATCCATGATCTTCGCTCATAACCAGGTAACTCTTGAAAAAGTTCTGCTTGATTACTTCCATTAAGAGAAAGAAACAGCTCTTCAGCTTCATGGCGAGGTAAGGAGTAAAAAATTTCCTTACGCTTGTCGAAAGTATAGGTTGGCCAATTTTCCAACTCTGTTTCTAAGGAGAATTCTTGTTTTGTATCTTCCATTTTTAACTCGTTCTAAATTCATGGAAGATGAGATGTCTTCCGCATTTTTAATTGCGGAAAGTGAAATGTACGTGCCTTTCCGCTTAAGCTTTTAAAAAGTTCTTACTCGGGTGCTCGTCCATTTTATGACCTCTGGTTAGTGATTGTATTTGATGTTCTGGAATTTAATGATTTTCAACAATTTTGGCAACAAAAGAGCTTGCAGAGTGAAAGAATTACTCACCCTGCTGCCTTTTGAATTTTATTTTAAATCAAACCAGTTAACCCCGATCCCCATATCAACTTTTAAAGGGACTTTAAGGCTAACGACACCTTCCATCTGACGCTTAACCATTTCTTGCATGGTTTCTAATTCTTCTTCTAC
>JAKLJM010000099.1:0-5768 GCA_023151145.1 Bacteriovoracaceae bacterium
TTCACTCTTTTCTAAATAACCAATCTCCCACTCAAAACTCATTGTATCTGCTGAAAACGTATCGTGATGTTTGGGAGAGATTAATTTAATTTCTATCGGCAGAGACTTAGCGTCCTCTTTTTCAGCGATTAATTCATCGGGATCAATAATCATTTTTGAAGGTGCTGAATACTCAGTCTCTCTTCCCCAGCTATCTCGATAGGCCAATCTCCAAAAAAACTCTCCGGAAGTTGCCCCTTTCCAAATGACAACTTCAGTATCACTTTCAATTCGTGTTATGAGTTTTTCAAGCTCTTTGTCTTGATAAATTTCAACCAAATATTTTTTAACATTTTTAGCTGACGGTACACTCCACTCGGCAACCTGATTACTAGCAAAAGTGGTAAGTAATACTTTCCGTAGAAATTTAGCAGAAATTTTTACAAAAATATTTTGACGGAATTTCAAAAAATAAACTTGATCTAAAATTTCTTTGTCTTTAACAGATTTGAGTTTAATCCGAATTTCATCATTTAAAGTCGGTTTTTCTAGAATTGGCACTGGCTTAATCTCAACACTCACCGGCAATGAATACTCTATTCCATTTGAAGTGTTCATTTTAACTCGCCAAAAATACTGACCGATATCATTTAGTTTAGTGGCAAAATAATTCTTGTCCGTTTCTGATGAAATATCAATGGTGGAGAATTCCTTATTTTTACTTAATTCAAAAATATAAGATTTTACATTTTTAATTTTTTCCCATTTAAAGCTTACTTCTTGATCAGGTGTCTCTAATAATACAACCTCACCTTCGCTTGGAAGGGTCGTCACTTTCCGTGGAAATTTCAAATAAATTTTTCCAGAAATTGAATTACCTAAATTCCCAAGTGAATCCATTCCTTGCACTTGCCATTCGTAGACACCAGGCTTTAACAAATCAAAACTGATAAAATCAGAATCTGTTTCATACAACCTCTCCGGAATGTTTTCTTCGCTCAGATCACTTAAACGAATCTTGAAATTCCCTATTCCTGAAATGACTTTCCAACGTACAAGAGTCTTCATGCCGTTACGAGAATAATCAATCAATTCCACTTTAGCTGGAGTAAGTCTTTCTATTTCCGGGACAGTGTTCTCGACCACGCTCACCTTTAGTGGTGTTGACCATGTTGCTTTTTCACGTTTATTTCCAACTGGCTTAACTTGGATAAGAAATTCACCAATATTGGGATAAGTCCAATTCAACTCCGTACCAGAAGTTTTGAAAGTCTTCTCATAATTATGACCTGATATCTTAATTACATAAAAATCAGGTTTTAAATTTAAACGACTTAATACAATATCATTCCAAGTAATTTTAGAGAGATTAAGTTTTTGATCTTTATAATATGGGAAAATATTTTTTGATTGATCAACAATGACTGGATATTCAAAGATAATTTCAAAGTTTTTGATCGGCCCTATAATTGAATCCGCCACCTGCCCTAGTGGACTCAATATTTCTTCTTTAAGTCTCCAAAAATATTTCCCTTCGGTTTTTACATCAAATTGATAATTCTCTTGTGCTTGTGAAAGACTAAATTCTTCAAATTCTGAAAATGATTTTTTCTTTGATAATTGAATTAAGTACCGTGCATTAACATTTTCATTTTTTTTCACCCAATCCCATTTAAGAACAACACTCTCTCCTGGGGTAATAACTATTTTTTCAAAATTGAGTGGTGATAATGTTTTGAGAGAAAGAGTGTGAACTTTAAAGCGACCAGATACACCATCTGCTTCTAGCATTTGATTTTCTTTAATTAATTCCCTAGCCCCCTCTTTTTCAATTTCCACATTACCGCTTTCTACAAAAAACCTGCTCGACTCTTGCGTTTTTTCAATTTGAACAACACCATTTCCTGATTTTAATAGAATTGTTTTTCCACCAATTTTTAAGTTTAGACTCTTATTTTGATCATTTAAAACAGCATTTATCGTTCCGCGTTCAAGTTCAAGTTTTTCACCAAGCAAGTCTGCTGTAATTTTGAGAAGTGAATTTTCTTGAACATTTATTTTTCGACCAGAGTTCAGCTGTAACTCTACTCGAGAGCTGTCATGAGTATAAACTTGATCATTAAGCTTTAAATTATCCCCAACAGAAACATCGTTCCAAGCTTCAAAAATTTGGCCTTTCTTTTTAACTATATTTATTTGATCGACAATAGAACCAATCGCTAATTCATTATTTTGTTTATTTTCAGGGGAAAAAAGCAAAAACAAACTAAAGCTTCCCAAAAGAAACATCAAAACAAGCAAAATTTGATCGATACTTTTTAATCTCATAGATTAATTTATAATAAAGTTAAGCATTAACCATAGTTTAGCATTATTTTGATGGCGAATGAGCCAAGGGAAAAAATATCTTGAGTATAAAGATCAACATCCCGTTAAAATTAAAAATCGTCTCACTCCTTAGTACCCTTCTCCTGGGCGTAGTGGGCTTCTATCTGTATTATGCATTAAATATATTTAAAGAAGATAAAGCTGCAGATATATATGCCTTAACACTTTCTCACTCCCAATCATTGCAGGAACAACTAGAAAATATCATTCAAACACAAACCAGTTTGATTGATTCACTTAACCGATTGTCAGAAGCTGGTACAAACTTAGAAACTGTTATTTCTAACATAGTTGAAGAAAACCCAACTTATCTTCATCTTGCTTGTCTGGGACCAGGTGACTCCTTGGTTGAATCATCTAAAAAAGACTTTGAGCAATTTCAATTAAAAGAAAATGAAATTACCTACCTACAAAATATCAGTTCAGATTTTTCAAGCGTTGAACGTAAAAATAGTTCATCACCCTATCTAATTTTTATAAAGAAAATTAATTCATTATCATGTAAAGTAGTGAGCTCTTTGGATATTTTAAATTCAATTGTTTCCACCAATGAACAACTTGAAAGTTACTTTATCAACAAGCAAGGAAATCTTTTTTATAATGTTTCTAAAAAAGATATGAAACAAATTTCACATTTATCTAAAAGCACTCTCGATAAGTTCTCAAAAAGAACTGGCGTAACCAAATTAAAAATAGATGCTATCGAAACAATAATCGCCTACGCTCCATTGAAGAACTCAACAATAATAGCAATCACCGAAGTGGCTGAGAGCAATGCCTTTAGTGCGGCGAGATTACTAATTAAAAAATCACTTTATTATGGAATAGCGATCCTTTCATTTTCAATAATCATCGGAATCTTATTCGCTCAGAAAATCACTCAATCATTACAGAATTTAACAACGTCAGCAGAAATTATTGCTTCGGGGAATTTTTATCAAGAAACGGCCATTGTATCAAATGATGAAGTCGGAACACTCGCAAAAACATTCGAAAATATGCGTTTAAAAATCATCCAATTCATGGAAGAAATGAAAGAAAAAGCACGACTAGAAAATGAAGTTAAAGTTGCCCAACTTGTACAAAGTTCATTCTTTCCAGAGAAACTCATTTCACAAAAAAACTTAAGTATCTTTGGGGCATACGAACCTGCCAGTGAGTGCGGCGGTGATTGGTGGGGATATTTCGAACAAAAAAATAAAACGACCGTCATTATATGTGATGCCACTGGACACGGAGTTCCCGCAGCCTTAATGACAGCTGCTGCTCATAGTACATTAAATAACATCATCCTAGATTCTAAAGATAAATATATTTCTCCATCCCAAGTACTAAGTAGGTTAAATAAAGTCGTAACGATGATGCAGACAACTGTTCAATTAACTGCTCTTGTTATTGAAATCGATCATGAAACTGGGGAACTTAAATATTCCAATGCCTCTCACCAACCAGCTTATATTTTAAGAAAAGACCAAACAGATACTTATTCCAAAGAAAATGTTATCCCTCTTTTGGGCGAAAACTATTCACGTATTG
Source organism: Bacteriovoracaceae bacterium (assembly GCA_023151145.1). GTDB lineage: Bacteria > Bdellovibrionota > Bacteriovoracia > Bacteriovoracales > Bacteriovoracaceae > Bacteriovorax. The sequence goes on from JAKLJM010000099.1 coordinate 3,904, forward strand.
GAGAGAAGCCAAATAGTGAATATGCAGATCAAACTTTTCAGCTTTTAAAGAGTGATATTATAGTACTTTATACTGACGGAATTTTAGAATTTACTAACGGTGAAAAATCGTATAATCAAAGAAATTTTATCAAATCACTAATCAACAGTTCTCAGTTTAAAGATGTAAGTGAGTTTACAAATGGAGTCATTGCTGACTTTAATCAATTTCGTCAAAAACACCCCTTACAGGACGACATAACTTTTATTGGAATCTACTATTCTCACAACTCTGAAAATCATACCAACAGCTTCTTGCCTGGGGATATTTCAATTATTCAAAATCTTCAAGACGTTAACAACTTATCTCCTAATGAAGACATCATTGTTTCCCATTTGAATAACAAACAAAACATCGAACACATAATTCTTAATAAAAAGACCAACCACTTAATCGGTGCGAATTCGCTTAAACTCGAACTAGAATTAAACCTGATAGATCTCTACAAAGAAGATCCGTTCGCCCCTACTGCAGTCATTTTTTATCAAAAAGAAATAGTAACTAACTTAGAAATTCCCACAATTACAAATGAAGTTATTGAAAGAATTAAAAAGTCAGACTCTTCTGGAATAAATCTTCCTCATGTTCATTTGATCATCGAAGAGCTACTCTCAAATGCTTTTTATCATTTACCAAGTAATTTAAATCATCTCCGGGGTGTTGAGATTCAAAGCCCAGACCCCATTATCATTACACTTGAGATAACCCAAGATTATCTCAACATTTTAATCGATTCACCTAGTAAAGAATCGGTAAAAGAACAAATAGTAAAAAGTATTTTTCGTGGTCAATCGGAAAAATCCCCTCTCCAGCAGAACGGTGGCGCAGGCCTTGGTCTCTATTTGATCTATGAAAAAGCACATCAAATGTGGATTATTGAAACAAATGATCGTTTAGGAATAAGAATCGTCCTTGAACGTTTTAGCAGGAATCTACATTCAGAAGAAAGAATTACATCATTTCATTACATAAAAGGAAATCACAATGTCTAATCAGCTCTCAATTCAAATCAACATTCAAAATGATACCGCTTCGATCACGCTCGCTGGCGTCATCAATGAGGATTCAAACTTTGATAAAATAAAAAATTTGAATCTTAAAAAATACATATTTGATTTCGACAAAATTAACATTATTAACTCTTGTGGAATTCGAGACTGGATAAAGTATATTTCAGAACTTAATAATGCAGAAATTATCTATGAAAACTGTCCCCAAATTATAATTGAACAAATCAATATGGTTCATGGTTTTATTACATCAAAGACAGAGATTACAAGTTTTTATGCCCCTTATTTTTGTGACAGCTGTGATAAAGAAACAAAAATCTTATTAAAAAAAGCTGAAATCACAAACAACAAAGCTCCTGAAAAAAAATGTCCGACTTGTTCTGATATTTTAGAATTTGATGCACTTGAAAAACAATACTTCCACTTTCTAGGACAAAAGTAATGATTAGTTTTGAATTATATGATGATCTCTTTGAACCGGTAGTTGTCTTAAACGACAATGCTGAAATTCTTTACTACAATTCGAGCTTTCTTGCTTTATTTAAAGTTACCCCAAGAAACCTCTTAAAAACGAATTCTTTGATTGTTTTTTTAAATGATTACGACAAGGCTCTTGCTGACTTTGTTGCTAACTTTATCTCCAAAGGACAAAACTTAAGTCCTGAAATAACTTTTTCAAAAAATGAGATCGAGCAAACAGTTGTGCTAAAAGGTGCAAAACTTTTTGATAAATTTATTGTTATGCTAAAAGACATTACCGTGGAAAAACAATTATATGATAAATATAAAGTATCTATTAATGAACTTAAAAACTCA
>JAKLJM010000099.1:5842-13422 GCA_023151145.1 Bacteriovoracaceae bacterium
AAGTCGTTCAAATTGATAAATTAAAAGCACTTGGCGAAATGAGTGCTAATATCTCTCATGAAATAAACAATCCGTTAACAGTTGCATATGGAAACAATGAAATTTTGTCTTTTTCTCTTGAGAATTCTGACTTAAACGCAGAGAGAGCAAATATTTTACTCTGCCAACAGAACATTGAATCTTCTCTGGAGAGAATTAAAAAAATTATCTCAAACATGAAAGATTTTCTTTATAAAAACGAAGATCTAAAAGAATATGTAGGGGTAAACAGTATTGTGCAAGCGTCACTTGATCTTTTAAATCCTAAAATCAAGGCCCATCATATTGCTATTAATTTTAATCCTGGTGCCCAAGATTATATCATCATGGCCAATCGAGTAAAAATAGAACAAGTTATTATCAATCTCATTCAAAACGCTATCGATGCTATGGTTGATGCAAAAATCGAAGAACCAGAGATTACGATCTCTTTATCAGCTGAAGAAAGTACTTCATTTGTTCAATTAAAAATTTCTGATAATGGACCAGGAATAAAATTTGAAGATCGAGAAAAAATCTTTCAGACTTTTTACACTACAAAAGAAATTGGTAAAGGTACGGGATTAGGATTAAGTATTTCTAATAGAATTATTGAATCTCACCAGGGCAAACTAAAGCTTTTAGATTCTTCAGCTGGGGCTATTTTTGAAATCACACTCCCCTCAACAGCACTCTCAAATTATATCCAAGGTGATTGGAGTAAAATTTTAAATAGTGACCCAAGCTTTAAAAAAGTATTAATCGTAGATAATGAACCACAAATATTAAATCTTTGTATGTCGTTTTTAAAAGATGGTCCTTATTTATTTTTAGGAGCAACCAGCGGAAGAGAAGCTTTAGAGATTTTAGAAAGAACCGATATCCATCTAATTATTACTGATTTAAATATGCCTGATCAAGATGGAATTACTCTTTTGAAGGAATTGAGAGAAAAAAATTACCAAGGTCCTTCCCTTTTACTTTCCAGTAGAGAAGGAATTCCCCACTACACTAAACACAAAGATGAATTCAAAATTAATGGGATTTTATTAAAACCATTCAACAAAGACGAGCTGAATAAAATTATCGGCCAAACATTAACAGCGTAGAAGATAGCAATATGAAAAAAGATAATTTTACATTGTTGATTATTGATGACGATCAAAAAATTATTGAATTAATTACTACTTTTTTAAACCTTCGTTTTCCCAAAATAATTGTTGTCACTTCTAATGACATTCGCGAAGGACAATTTAAATTAGAGAATCAAGATTTTGATTTAGTTATAGTAGATCAATTTATTAATGGAAAAACGGGATTAGATTTTATTTCCCAAATGCGTCGAACTTTAAAACATTCTAATAAAAAATTTGTTTTGATGTCTGGGGCACTGGGGACTCAAGAAGTGGCCCAAGCTATTAACTTGGGCATTACAGATATCTTAGTAAAACCTTTTCCTTTAAAACATTTACAAGAAAAGATCCTCAAATATTCTCAGTAAAACTAACTTTCAACAATCATGACCACGCCCATACCACCGGCGGTACAAATTGAAATTAATCCTCTGCCTTTACCTTTTGATTTTAAAACTTTTGCCAATGTCGCAGTGATACGAGCACCGGTGGCAGAAAAAGGATGTCCAAAAGCTAAACTCGATCCATGAATATTTAGTTTACTTCTATCAACTGATCCAAGTGCTTTTTCTGCTCCAAACTTTTGGCAAAATTTATCTGATTCTAAAGCTTTTAATGTACATAAAACTTGTCCTGCGAATGCCTCATGAATTTCATAAAAGTCAAAATCTTGAAGAGCTAACTTATTACGTTTTAAAATTTCTACGATCGCCTTTACTGGCGCCATTAACAATCCTTCTCCATCTTGAAAATTAACAGCTGCAGAATGTCCATCAACAATTCGAGCTTGAACCTCTAAACCATTTTCTTCTGCAAACTCTTTTGTTCCTAATAAAACAACTGCTGCTCCATCGGTTAAGGCCGTTGAATTTCCTGCAGTTAAAGTTCCTTTCCCTGATTTTTTGTCAAAGGCAGGTTTTAATGTCGCTAACTTTTCTAATGAAGTTTCTTTTCTTAAAATCGTATCTTTACTGAGGTTTTTATACGGCATAACAAGATCACTAAAAAATCCTTCTTCGTAGGCTTTGGCGGCATTTTGATGAGAATTAAAAGCAATTTGATCTTGTTCTTGGCGAGGAATTTCCCATTCTTTTACCATCAATTCACAGTGTTCACCCATTGAAAGACCAGAAAGCTTTTCAACAACAGCTGAACCTTGCGGCTTAATATCTTTAAAATTTAATTGAGATACAGCCTTAATTTTTTCGGGTAAGCTCTTCGCACCTTGTAGTGCCATTAATTTCTGAGTTAAAGAAGAAGGTAAAGTTAAAGGAATATCGCTATTGGTATCTACACCACCAGCTATTCCAGATTCAATTTGCCCTGCTGAAATCTTTAATGCAATTTGAATGACCGCTTCTAAACTTGTTCCGCAAGCTCTCTGCACCAAGTAAGCCGGGGTTTCCGGATGAAGGCCAGACTTTAAAACACATTCCCTAGAAATTCCCCATGAATTGGGGTTCTTAATTAACGTACCTAGAGCTACGTCTCCAATTTTTTTCCCTTGAAGATTTTTTACTCGCACTAACTCTTTTAGAGGAGCTAGCATGAGGTCTTCTATTTTTACGTCGACATAATTAGTAAACGATCGAACGAAAGGAGTGCGCATTCCTCCAAGAATATAAACTTCTTTGTTGTCATTTTTCATAGTCCCTCTCTAAATAATGTTATATTTAGAATTTTACTACAAATTAGGATTTTCGCTTAAATAGTTGGTGAGCAATTTATACTCTTTTGAATGAGTCGGTAGATTTTTTAATACTTTCCCCTCACGATCTTTAGGAATAATTGACACAAATCCTTTAGATAAAAGTCGAACTGTCTCAATATTATTTGTTACAAATCTGTTAGTTGCCACGTGAATTAGGCGCTTTTCATCACTCACTAATCGTCCATCAATTTTAAGTTCCTTTATTCTATTTAAGAAAGGAACTCCATACCAACGTACATTGTATGTTAAATTGCTAGAAGCAATTGGTGAAAAAGTAGAAGTGAAATGAGAATAAATTTCTAAAAAATTAATTAACGAAGCCATTTCATCTGGAGTTATATAAAAATGAACAACATCTACACCAGGAACGATCTTTTGATCAAAGCCGATAGAAACCGCTTCAAAAATATCTGCACGATTGTAGGGAATATTTTTTTCAAATGAACTTCGAATGAGTCCCATTGATGTAAAATAGACATCAACTGGATCAATACTTTTTTGTTTCAACTCTTTATTTAATTGTTCACGCACTCCAGAAGTCACGAGTAGCCCCATGGGATTAAAAAGTTCTCGAGATCTAGGATATGAATTCTTCGGTTGAAACACTACCTCACGAGGATTTTCAGAATGCCCCATAAGTTTAAAAGATTTTTCTCGCCACTTTTCTATACGTTTATCCCATCCACTATCAGACGTAATATTCTGATTTATCGATATTAAAGTAGGGCTATTTTTCTTTAAGACTAATTTCTTTGTAGTTCTATTCAAGAGAAACTCTAAATGTCCAAGCTTTACTCCATAAGAACCTGTTTGTTGAAAATAAACACCATTAACAATTTTAAATTCCTCACGGTGGGTGTGGCCGGCAATTAAAATGTCTAAACCATGAAGGGATTTTGCTAAATCTTCTGCTTCCTCACCACCGCCATGAATAGATAATAAGACAACATCAACGTTTTTTCGGTGCTTATCTATTTAGGTTTGCAAAACTTCAGATAATTCATCTAATTTTTGTTTGGACTTTTTATCATCAAAGCCAAAATATTTAAAATCTCCCCTCGTTGTTTTACTGACTAAACACCCGTTAGGACCAAGGGCACCGAGAAATAAAACTTTTAGTTGTCCTTGTTTTCCTTGAAACGACTTTATGATACTTTTTTGAATAATACTTTGTTCTTTGAAAAAACGCTTAAACTCCGAACTTTCTTCAACGTAGAGATTCGTATTGATGAGAGGAATTTTTATTTTCGCCTGCTCTACTTTATGAAGCATTCTTTTAAATCCTTCATTGCCTGGATCATATTCATGGTTTCCGAGAATCAGTAATTCAAAACCATTTTCTGTTAAGAACTCATACTCGGGAAAATCCGGTTCTAGACTTGGTCCCAAAGCAGAAAAAATTGTTCCTGCGAAAAAATCTCCTGCATCAACGCCAAAGATAATTTCATTTTGTTTTTGATTTTTTAGTTCTTTGATTTTAGTAGCTAGACGAGCAAAACCACCAAGAGTCTCAACTTTGCCTTCAGCATTAAGAACTTTAACGCCATCAAAATGCGAATGCAGGTCATTGGTGTGATAAATGGTGAATGGAACATCTGCCCCATAACTTAAGAGGGAAAAAAAGAGAAAAAAAATGGCCGTAAGTATTTTTATCATGAAAACAGGATAAGGTTTTTTTCCTTATCCTGTCTAGTTTCGTTATTTAAAGAATAATTGATTGTTGATCTTTTACTGTCGCTTTATATACTGGAGCATTGTGAGGCATCAAGAGTAGTAATTTGCCAGCAGAATATCCACGCTTAATTGTTAACTCTTTTGATTCTCCACCAGATAATTCAATCGCTTCTGGTAAATCTAAGAAAGGTGCAGCCGTTTCAGATAAATTAAGCTCTCCCCACGTTGATTCATGCCCTGCTAAGTAGTCATCTACATCACTATCAGCTTCAAAATTCATCGAAGCTAATTTGATATTCACTTTTTGATCTTTATTAAGTTTTAATTTTGAAAGTTCAACTCTTAAAATAGAAACTGTTGAATGATCAAAAAAGGTAAAAGGCAAAGCTCCTTGGATGGCCGTTACATAATTTTCTTCTATTGGTTTTTCTGTTCCTAAGGCAAGTTCAAATTCTTTACGAAGCTCACGAGTAAGCTTGGCATCCATAAGAACTGATTGAACTCCACCTTGGTATCCAGAAATATAACTACCAATAATTCCGACTAACTCTTGATCTGTAACTCCGTCATCATTGTTATCAAACTGCACGGTAACGTCACATGGTTGCCAAAATGTAAGTGTGTCGTAAAACTTTATTCCAAACTCTAATACTTTTCCATCTTCAGTATTTAAAATTCTGTACCCAGCTACTTCTAAGTCACAAGATAAATTCTCAGACAAGTTTCCAAAACGTTTTGCTTGTTTTCTTCCATCTTGCGAAAGGAAGTTAAAAGGTAATACTAAGCCTATGTTTGAACCAGCATTTGAAAGAGTCGCTGTAACATCAGATAAGGCTGCATCTTCTTCGGTATCAGTTGATTGAGCCAATGGAGCAACTTTAATATTAGAAATTGAATTTACCATCGCCAAGAACGGTAAGTGAATATTTTGAGACCCTGATTCAAATCTCACAAAGCCATCTACTTCACTTGACGTTTTTGATGCATCAATTGGAGACATGGTAAATGTCACTGGAACTACTTTTTCACTTTTTGCTTTTACCGTAACTGTTTTAGCAACTTTTACATCTATCGCAGCTCGTTTCGTAATTACTGATGTGAAAATCATATCTTCTTCAGATGTATTTTTTAAAGTGACTTGAATGGTTTGAGTTTTCTTTTTACCTACCGGAACCTCTCCTAAGCTTAATGTAGCAGGGAGAGCAATGACTTTCGCTTCTAAAGATTCTTTTACCTGAACTCGTCCTGCACCTTGAAGAGAAACAGGAATTAATCCCTTTTCTTCTTGTACCATCATTTTAGTATTATTTAAGGCCAATGCTTTTAACTCTTTCACTGTAAGTTCTGGTCTGGCTTGTTTTAAAAGCGCCATTACTCCAGCTAAGTGAGGACCAGACATTGATGTTCCAGAAAACATGACACCTTTATTTCCCGAACCATGTTGAGCTGAAATAATATTTGCACCAGGTCCCGCGATTTCTGGTTTAATCAATGAATCCATTGTACGTGGACCTCTCGAAGAAAAGTCAGTAATCGTATCAATCAATTCTTTTTTCACTAATCTTTTGCCAGGATTAAAAGTGAATTCAACTGCTTTATTTTGATTTAATTGCTCTTTAATCTTTAAACCAGTCTCATAAGTTAGCATGACGGCCGGAATTTCGACTAACTCGTTACCACCCATCTGAATTGGTTTTCCAGGTTGGTTATTTAAAACCACTGCCCCAACAGCTCCTAGACTTTCTGCTAGTTTTAATTTTTGAACAAAGTTAATCACCCCACGATCGAGAAGGGCAATCTTACCTTTGACTTGGTTTTTTGTAGATTCTGGTAACTCCGTTGCTCCAGTTCCTAAATAAACTAATTCACCTACTACATTTGTAGAAGTTGCTGGAATAGAAATATTTCCTTCGACCGCTTCTTCTAAAATTTCAGTTTCACCGACAATTACTTTTACGGCCGGAAAATCTACGTTTTGAGGCATATCATCGATAGAAGCTGCTACCGAGATGGCATCATCTGACGTTGAAGGAGCGCCTACAATGTATGGACTATCACCTGAGTTTCCAGCAGAAGCAACAACGACAGTACCTGCTTTCGTTAAATTTTTAATAGCTTCATTATAAAGGATATTTGGTTTACCGTAGTTACCACCTAATGAAAGGTTAATAACATCTAATCTTCTTTCTGGTTTTAATTGTTCAGTTGGATCTGCAGAATATTCTAGTGCAGAAATAACTGCTAATGAACTTGTGCCCCCCTCTCTACCAAAAACTTTGATGGCGTATAAATCTGCATCTGGAGCTACTCCATCGTAAGTTAAAACGCCATCTCCGTGACCTGCGATTGTTCCGGCGACGTGAGTTCCATGTCCAGAAATATCTAGTGGGTTTTCATCTCGTCTTGGTACTGAATATTTTAAATCTTCAGTTCTTGGATTATAACTATCACCTACGATATCAATTCCACCAACAACTCTTTGATTGGGAAAAAGTGATGTTGATGATGTAGGATCTACACCTTTATAAGCTTCCTCTGTTCCAGGTCCACCAAGCATAGCGTGAGTGTAATCAATTCCTGTATCAATAACACCAACTCTTAAGCCTTTTCCAGTGATCCCTCTTTTATAAGCTTCTTCTGCTCCAATAAATGTCACAGAATTTTTCTTTGATAAAGTTAGCTGACTTTCTTTTTTATCGCCTAAAATTTCAGGGCGGTTAAAGAAAGATTGTTCTTCAAGAGTTTTTACACCAAGTAATGTTTCAATTTTTCCCACGACTTCAGCTGGTGCAGTAATAGAGATGGCATTTAAAACCATTCTGTATTTCGCCACGACTTTGATTTCCGTTGAAATTTCAGTAAGCGACTTCAAAAGTGCATCTTGTTCGGCCAAAATTGTTTTTTTCAAACTTTCATCAACGATCAATTTTCCATCAACGGTCTTAGCGTTTGAAAGAAGGGCCGGAGACTTAAGTTGGATTAATCCATAATAAGGCATTGCGGTTTGTGGGCGCATGCTGAAATAATTTGAATCAAAAAGTTTT
>JAKLJM010000100.1 GCA_023151145.1 Bacteriovoracaceae bacterium
TCCGCTACTTTTGTGAATTTTTCAGTGTCATTTGTTTCATAGATAGAGTCAGTATAAGCCCGAACAATATCTGCCACTTCTTGAGGATCATAGATTGTTCTTGCCGTTGGAGAAGCTAAGTAAGCTTCCAACTCTTTAATCGCTACTTTATAATCGCGTTTATAGTAGTTTAAAAGGCCTTTATAAGCCGATAATCTCGTATTCTGAGGCATGGCTTTCGTAAGATCTTCAATTTCTCTTAGGGCTAAATCCGTATTTTTAAGCTTCAAATCCTTAATGATCGCGAGCTCTGCTAATAAGTTCTGAGCAGAAACCGCACTTGGACGAGCGACCCATACTGGAAATGTTCTTGTTGGAAGAGACTTTAATTCTTTAAAGTGTGAATAAACTTCATCAAAACCTTTAAATAAACCAAGCTTCACATAGCTTGAACCCACAATAAAATTCAGATATGGATCCATGGCCACTTTATCTACGTAAACATTTTTATAAGCTTGCCAAAACTTAATGACTTGAGTGTATTCCGCTTTTTTATAATGTTCGTCTATAAGACCATATGCAATTTCAGCAGCGTCACCCTCAAACGAGCGAACATCAATTTTAGCCATTGAAGATAGTGGAATTAACGAAAAGTAAGCAAATGCTTCTTTGTATTTTCCATCGACAATTAAAGTTCTTAATCTTACTTGGTATAATAATTTATTTAAATTTTTATTAAGAACTTGTGTTGTCGTTTTATCTTGCTCTAAGAAAATTCTAATTTCACGATCACGATCATCAATTTTATTTTTACGAACTGATCTAAAGGCAACATATCTTAATCTTGCCTCATAACTAACATCTGAATTTATCGCTTTATCAACTGAGTCTTTATACATTGCTAATGTTTCTTCATAATCTCTTTCTAAAAGATCTGAACAAAGTGCCATTCTTAAGATGGCATTTGAAGCTGTTAACTCATAAGGAAATTCTTTACTGAATTTTTGAAACATCGAGAAAGCTTTTAAGTAATCACCTTTTCTGAAATAGGCTTCAGCGGCATTATAGATAACCGTCGGAGATAACTCTCCAATAGAAGCAGCTCTGCTTTTTTCGTAGAGAGAAATAACTTCATCGATAGCATTAACCTTTAACTTGGCGAAAGATGAGTAGCTTAAGATGATCGCAGGACTAACCACTTTTTTAATATTCTTTTCGGTAGAAAGTTCTGCTAATTGCTGAACCTGACCTAGTCTTGCTAATGAATACAACATCACTTCTGCAGGATAAGGTGATTCTTCAAAGTCAAAATTTGATCTCGTACCAGCATAGAAGTCTTTTGAGAATTGCAGGGTTCTTAAAAAATCGCCTCTTTGCAGATAATGAGTAAGTAAATACTTCCAGATTCCTTTTTTCATTTCGTAATTATCAGACTTTTCAACGATTCCGTTCAAACGTCCAATAGCATTCTTGAATATTTCAGGATCTGGTTTTTCAATATTTTCTCTTAATAGAGCATTAACTTTTATGTACTCGAGTAATTCCCATTCTGCTTTTTCACCATATTTTTGTTGAAAAAGAGTTATAGACTTATTCATAAGTCCAAAATTTTTCTTCTTATAAAGATTGATAGTTAATTGTAAGTGAGCTTCTCTTTCATTTTTTTCAAACTTGCGGTTTAAAATCGGAAAAAATACCTCAGGCGTTTTAGCTTCTAAGTTCACAGCATCTTTTAATGCTGGAACCACTGGATCATAATCCCAGAAGAAAGTAGCTCCATATCTAAAGTCTTTAAATGCTTTTTTATGCTCTTCTTGTAGAGTTTCTCTTTCTTTGTCTGATAATTGAAACTTACGGTTTGGATCAACAAAAATTGAAGCCAAAACTTCATCTTCATTGATTTTTTGTTCAACAACTTCTTCGTTAGCTTTTTTTGCAGCTTCTGAAGTTGTACTTCTGGTTGCTACTTCAAGCTTATTTTCCGTATTGGCTTTTTTTACTTTTTTTATCGCCGATTCATTCTGGGTTTTCTTTTCAGTTTGGGCCGATTTAATAGATACGGTATCTTCCACTGATTCTTCAATAAAATTAACGGTGGAGACTGCAGGCGCTACGTTAGTAGTAGAAGCTAACTTTGTTGATTTTGATAATGATGTTTCTTCGCCATCCATCCATAAATCTAGGACATATTTCTTTTCTCTTTCTCTATAAAAAGAAAACATTTCTACGCTTTCATTGATTAATTCAAAATTAATCACGAAAGCATTCGTTCTTCCATCATCTTTAAAGGTTTGAATATTTTTAATATAGGTTTTATCGTTAGCGAGAATAGCAACTTCATTCTTTAATTGATTATAAAGCTCTTCATTAAGAGTTTTAATTTGAATAACATGACCATTCTTTTTGAAATTCAACTGGTCTCTACCAGCATAAAAGATGATGCGATTATAATTTGAACTTTTTTCTTGTTGAATAATTGAAGTTTGAGCAAGTGTATCGCTAATAAAATGCGAACAAACAAATAATGCCGTAAGAATAGTCAGTTTTTTGACAACAAATGCGTATTGCGATTTTGATTTGCTTTGATTTTTAAGAACTGACAAACATCCTGTTCGCATTTTCTTCCTTTGTCGTGGGGACCATTCATCCTAAATATACCCACTCAATCCAATCTTACACTGAACCATAAAAAATAAAAGGAAAAATTTTCTCTGAGGAAAAAATATCCTGTAAAACTTTTGACATGATCGTTTTTTCATCTATTTACAATAATTTACTGGAGTATTCTAATAAGAAGGTAATTATTAATAATGAACGTTTACCAGGTAAATCTTACCAATTTGATAGGTTTTATGAGATTTTTAGTCTTCTCCATCATTATGTGCCTTCCATTTTTGAGTTCCTGCTCATTCTTTGGATCAAGTGACGACAACGGTGTTTACACTAAATCTCCTTTTATAAAATCAAATTATGTTTTAAACAATTGGAAGACTTCTTCAAAACAAAAAGGTGCGGACCTAGTCTTAGAAAAAAAGAAATCTCAATCGTTGATCGTCTTAAATTCTAATTGTCGAAAAAATCAATTCACCTCATTAGAGAATTTGAAAACTTCATTAATGAATGGAATTGAAAATGTTGAAGTTATTGATGAAAAAGCAACAACCCTCCATGACCGAGAAGCCATAGAATCTTCATTCTCTGGAAGTGTTGATGGTGTTAAACGATTTATGAAATTAGTTGTCTTCCAAAGAGATCATTGTATCTATGATATTTTCTTAATAAGTAGCTCTCTTAAAAAATTTGAATCTGATCAAAAAGATTTCGAAAAATTTTCAAGCGGCATTTTTAATTTTGAGTTGGTCCCATGAATAATGAAATAGGATCTGATAAAAATAGCGCTGAAATTATTCACCATCATTTAACGAAACGATTTTTAAAAGTTTTAATGATGAATGGGGAAATTTTTCAATTATTTATTGATATCATTCGCTCTACATTCTCTCGTCCTTTCTATTTCAATCGATTAGTTGAACAAATCTATCACTTAGGCAGAGGCTCACTTTCTATTACCATCGTTATTGGTTTAACTATGGGCTTAGTCATGACTCTTAATTTTGGATACGGACTTGCAAAATTTGGAGGAACACTTTATGTTCCTGCCGTTGTTTCGTTATCTCTGGCCAGAGAAATGGCGCCCCTCTTTACCTCACTTTTAGTCGCCGGCAGAGTAGGTTCTGGCATCGCTGCTGAAATTGGGGCGATGAACGTTACTCAACAAGTTGACGCCATAAGGGCCCTTGGAACTTCTCCTATTCGTGTTTTAGTTGTGCCTCGTTTTTGGGCACTAGTCATTTCTCTTCCTCTACTTTCTTCACTTTCCTTTGCCGTTGGAATAATCGGTGGCTTAATTGTTTGTAAAAATGAATTTGATATTACAACTGGATTTTATCTTTCAAAGGTATTTTCTACTGTTAAATTTCACGATTACATGTCTGGATTAGTTAAATCTGCCGTTTTCGGAGGCATCATCACTTTAATTGGTTGTTATCGTGGATTAGTAACTCGTGATGGTACAAAAGGTGTCGGTCAATCTACAACTTGGGTTGTTGTTACAAGTTCTATTTGGATACTCATTACTGATTTTTTTATCTCTAAAATATTTTTAATGATTTGGAACTAATTTGGAAATTTTAAGACTTGAAAATATTCATAAAAACTTTGGCGTACATCATGTACATAAAGGTGTTTCATTCGCTTTAAATAAGGGTGAAAGCATAGGATTGTTAGGTGGTTCTGGTACAGGTAAGTCTGTACTCTTGCGATCTATTATTGGCCTGGAAAGAATTGATTCTGGAAATATTTTATTTCACAACGAAAGAATAGATCATTTAACAGAAGATCAGCTTAAAGATTTTAGAATTAAAATTTCTTATTCTTTTCAAAGTGGTGCTTTATTTGATTCCATTAATGTCTTTGAAAATATCGCTTATCCTCTCCGGGAACATACCAAACTTACTGAGCACGAGATCTCTATCAAAATTAAAGACATGCTAAAGCTGATTGATCTTGAAGGCAAAGAACATCTTATGCCGAGTGATTTATCAGGTGGTATGCAAAAACGAGTAGGAATGGCTCGAGCCATGATCCTAGACCCCGAAATCGTCCTTTACGACGAACCGACAGCAGGTCTTGACCCTCAAAACACTTTAAACGTTGTCTCCATTATGCAGCAATTAAAAGCAAGAGGATTATCTTCAATTTTTGTTACTCACGATATTCCGTCAGCACTTTCCTTATGTGATCGAATTTTAATTTTGCATCAAGGAAAAATTATATTTAATGACTCTCCCCTTCAGTTTCAATTTAGTAGCGATCCTGAAGTTAAGAAATTTTTTATTTCCTAAGGACTTTGTATGTATAGAGCCAATGAAAGAAAATATTTAATCGTCTCAGGAGCTTTTGTCTCCTTGCTCATTGTTCTTTCTATTGTGACCGTTTTTCTTTTAAACAAAGAAAACCCTCTCTTTTCAGATAAAGTGAATATCTTTGTCGAAGTAAAAAATGCTCAAAATTTAAAAAATGGAGCTGCTGTTCAGTTAAAAGGGATTAAGATTGGTACGGTCAGTGATATTCAATTTAAAACACTTGATACCATTACTATCAATATTGGTGTTTTAAGTGACTATGCGGAATGGGTTAAAACTGATTCTTATGCAGCTTTTAAAACTCAAGGGGTATTGGGAGATAAGTTCATTGAAATCCTTGGCGGAACAGAAGCTGCAAACTCAATTAAAGATGGCGATAGCATCAGAGTGGAAGAAGTGAGTTCTTTTGACCAAATTATTAATAAGTCGGAAGACTTAATGGTTGTTGCCGGAAGTATCCTTACGAAAATTGATAAACTTCTAGGCCCTATTCAACAAAATCGTTTAGAGAAAATTCTTTATAACATTGAAAACATGTCTCAAAATTCAAACAAACTATTGCAAACGATTAATGATCAAAAATTAAATCAATCTCTTGCTAATTTCCATGAAGCAACTAAGTCTTTAAGTAGTGTAAGTAAAAGAATTGAACAAGGTCCTGGGACACTACACTCGATCATTTATGATCAAACGTTGCACGAGGATATGCGCTCGTTAATGGGCGGCGCCAATCGCAATAAAGTTTTAAAATACTTTATTCGTGAATCAATTAAGAAAAATGAAGAAAACTAAATTGTTAAATCATTAGCGTTAACAAAACCTTTCTTTTTCATTTTCTCAATCAAAGTCGTTCGATTGAGGTTAAGTAACTTTGAAGCTTGGTTCTTGTTACCACCAGTAATATCTAGCGCCTGATTGATTAATGAATCTTCAATATCCGAAAGAATTTGTTTGAGATCCAATCCGTCTTGCGGAAGTGTGATAATATTTTTTAACGTACTTGCTTCTTTAGGTTCTGAAGTTAAAAATTTAACAGGTAAATCACCTGCTTTAATTAAATTTCC
This sequence comes from Bacteriovoracaceae bacterium, assembly GCA_023151145.1. Classification (GTDB taxonomy): domain Bacteria; phylum Bdellovibrionota; class Bacteriovoracia; order Bacteriovoracales; family Bacteriovoracaceae; genus Bacteriovorax. Next base: position 5,969 of record JAKLJM010000100.1, read on the forward strand.
CCCACGAAGAATAACAAGTCTTTCAATGAGATTTTCTAACTCTCTAACGTTTCCTGGCCAATCATAATTAAAAAGCATTTCAAGTGATTCATCATCAAACTCAATGGCATTTCTTCCATCGGCGGAAGCAAACTTAGATAAGAAGTGTCCGACTAATAAGGGAATATCTTCTCTACGATCTTTTAGTGCAGGAATCTTTATTGGAATAACATTTAATCGGTAATAAAGATCTTCTCTGAAATTACCTTGTTGAACTGACTCTTCTAAATTTCGATGGGTGGCCGTAATGATTCGAACATCAATTTCGGTTGGCTCCGTTGAACCAACTCTTTCAATAACTTTATTTTGAAGCACTCTTAAAAGTTTAACTTGTAATAAAAGCGGCATATCACCAATTTCATCTAGAAAGATCGTTCCACGATGAGCAATTTCAAATCGCCCTTTTCTCGATGTAATAGCACCGGTGAAAGCACCTTTTTCATGACCAAACAATTCTGACTCTAATAACTCTGAAGGAATAGCTCCACAGTTAACCGACACTAAATTATGCGATCGTCTTGGAGATAAACTATGAATGGCATTGGCCACTAATTCTTTCCCCGTCCCTGATGGACCATTGATAAAAACAGTAGAATCTGAAGTTGCTACTTTTTTTATTCTTTCAAAAACCTGCTTCATTAATTTTGAACGACCAACCATTCCGTAATAAATGTCATCACTGGTTGGTAGTTCAATTTTTATTTTTTGTTGGTTTGTAACAATCGGCTGTACCCGACTTAAGACAATGTCATTAGGGTTTAATTGGCTTTCTGGTACATTTAATTTCTTAGTGTAAGCCTTGATTACTAATTCATGTAAAACTTCTAATTCAAAGGGTTTCGTTAAATAATGAAACACACCTTTCTTTGTAGCATTGATCGCCGTTTCAATAGAAGCAAAACCAGTCATAACGATAGGGACAAAGTGATGTCCACGTTCTTTTAATAAATCAATTAAAAGTAAGCCATCTGAACCACCCGCTTCAAAGCTGATGTCAGTGATCAAACAAAAGGGTGATTGATTAACAACAGTTTCTGCTTTGATCTTACGATCTAGTTCCATTAAGCAGTCTGTAGGATTATTGAAAAAATTAACTTTGATATCTGATTTTTTTTCTAAGAATTTTTTAATAGCTGAGCCAAGGATACGATCATCTTCTACCAAGTAAATTTCTGGCAGCTTATGAGTTACTGCATTTCTCTCCCGAGTACCTTCTTTTGCATTAGGGTCTCGTTCGAAATTTGAGTGTAAAAAATGAAAATCATTCACTCGTATCAATCCTTGGAAAAGTTAAGAGTCAAAACCATTTGACTCAACTAAATGCTACCAAGGAAAATTCGGGGGTGTCAATTTATCAACATCTTACACTTATTACCTATTAAATGTTGATAACTAACTTAACTGTCTAAAATTGCATTAATTAATGGTTCTTAAGAGGGTTTGATTAATATTGGGTCCGCCCAAAAGGAAGTAGAAAATGATCATGATGAAACAAAAAAAGGCCAAAAAACCTAAAAGCACAGA
>JAKLJM010000101.1 GCA_023151145.1 Bacteriovoracaceae bacterium
TAAGAACTTTTTTACTTATCTGATTCCAGAAATCAAATTGCAACCAAAAGCATTAAAGCGCTGCCCACGGTCACGAAAAAATGACTGATAAACCTGAAAAGCTGTGGTTGATCCGTATAAAGAAAGTCCCTTTATACCACGATTCCCCTCTGTTCCGACCCATACCATGGCCAGATATTTTCCATCAAAGGCCACATACCAATTATCAAATCCTGAGTTCGTCGTTCCGGTTTTACCAAAAAAACGAAGATTTCGAAAAATTGGATCCAAGTGACGCGCCACCGTAGTTTGGGTAGGATTAGACAAAGCATAGAGCACTGATTCATCTTCTGTTTTATTCCCTAAATAAAGATCTTCGCATGAGACCTTAATAAATTTTTCAAATGCATTGGCCAATTGAGCGAGAGACATTTCCATGCTGCCTAAAAGCTGTGCGGGAAATTCTTTTAAGGGTTTTTTCATCATAGGGAAATAGGGATCAAGTTCCGTTTCCATTTTATCAAAACCGTAACTATTCACTAAATGAATCACGGGGCGATTATAGGATTTTAAAAGTGCGTCTTTTAAAGTCACTTCTGTTTCTTTAACTGTGCCGGCTTCTTTTGGTGACCACACACCGGAAGTGAGATTCAAGGAAATGGGCCCTGTGCTCACTTCATCACTTAAAGAAAAATCCGATTTAGTTAAAATTTGATAGAGAATGGGCTTTAGAGTGCTTCCAACTTGATGAGTTTCATCTTCTATGGCTCGTTGTAAATTTCTCTCTGTTTTTGAATAGTAATAAAATTGTGAACTCTCTCCATCAGCGACTTCAGCCAGGGATTTGATCAGAACTTTCACTGCAAAATCTTTTGCTTGTTCTGGATAACGTTCAAAAATTTTTGAACGAATTTCATGAACCTTTTGCGCTAAGACAAAACGTTCGTAAAAATTCAGTGCATAGCTGTTTTCTTTTGGCATTGACCATAATTGTAAAAAATATTTAGATTTCTCACGATCTTTTATTTGACGTTGAAAATTATCCCAATCTTTTTGCGACCATTTTAAATCGTTGCGATTTGGAATATCTTTTTTTTCCACCATTTTATCAAAGACGACGTCGCTACGATTTTTCAAACGATCAATATGATTAAGTGGTGAAAAATAGCTCGGGCCTTTTAACAAACTCACTAAAATGGAAATCTCATAAGGAGTTAAATCTTGAGGACGCTTAGAAAAATAAAACAACGAAGCCGCATAAAATCCCTTTACACGAATCCCCTGTAAACCACCCCATTGAAATTCATTTAAATAAGCTTCAAGAATTTTTTCTTTGGGAAATTTTTGTTCAATATAAATGGAAACAATTATTTCATTAATTTTTCTTTGAATTGTTTTTTCGTTAGTAAAAAAGAGGTTTTTCACCAACTGTTGTGAGATTGTCGATCCCCCTTGCTCAAATCTTAACGATTTTAGGTTGGCAACAAAGGCTCTAGAAATGGAAATAAAATCTACGCCAAAATGTTCTAAAAATCTGGCATCTTCAACGGCGATAATCCCTTTCCAAAAAAGCGGTGGAATAAAATCAAAAGAAGCATAATGTTTAAAACAAAAAAGATCCTGACAGTCGTTTTTAATCAAGGGTTGTAGTTGGAAATCACTTCGAACTAAAAAATGCCTTGAAGAAGCTGGTACATCTTCTAAAACTCCATCTTCTCTTTGATTTCTAAGATAAACGTCATAAGGAAGTGATTCTGTAGAAACCAAATAAAAAAAGCGAAACTCTTCTTTAGAAATCAGCGCCCCTTCTTTGAATTGAATGGCGGCACCTACCGGTGTCGTTGGGCCGATAAGATTTTTGGTTTTTTCTTCTAACAATGTAATATTGGCTTCACTCAGGGTTTTTTGCACATAAAAATAAGTCCCAACTCCGAATATCAGAACGACAATTAAGAGTGCGGCGAGAATTTTAATTACCCATTGCTTCATTGATTTCCTACTAAAAGCTTAAAACGCATAGAATCCACGACTTAATTTTGACTTCATTTACTCATTTCATATAGTATTTTCTTTATTCTTACCAATTAAATTTACGAGGAGATATTCGTGAATCTTCGCCCTTTAAAATTAACTCTAATTGCTGGTACATTTTGTGCCACCCAAGCACACGCCCTTCCGATTGACTGGCACGGAACTTTTGGCGTTGATACTACTATGATTTCTGGTTATCGCTTAATTAAAAATGAGACGGATACTGCAACTGTTGGAAACGCTGGTTCTCAAGAAGTAGCAAGCGCTGACGGGAGTAAACAATCTGCTTCATGGCAAAGTTACTTATTTCGCTTAAATCCTGAAATCTTAATCAATGACTCTGCCACTTTTAAGGGTGAATTCTCTACTGGTTATGGTGCAGGTGGATCTTTAGGAGACGCAGCTCAAACGAGAAAAGAAAACAATACGAACAAAGTTGGCGATGCGCTTTATTACTACAATCAAGCTGAAGGTAAAAATCTAACGCTGACAAAAGCTTATTTAGAAATTTATTCCGATACAGCGACTTACCAACTCGGTCGTCACACTTATAACTGGGGTCTTGGGGCTCTTTATAGTGATGGTGGAAATGCTTGGGATCGTTTTTCTTATTCACGCGATGGTGTGACGATGAAGGTAAAGCTTGGAAACTTTCACGTAAATCCATTCTGGTCAAAAATCGCCAACACTGATTCATTAGCGCGTGGTACTTATGCCAAGGAATACGGGGTTGGTTTATTGTATGACAATCCAGAAAAAGATATCGCCTTTGGTTTAAATTACACGATTAAATCTAGTTCGAGTTTAAATAAAACTTATCAAACCAATACGACTTCTGGCTCTACTAGAGACATTGGTAAAGCAGATGTAAAAGTCACTGATCTCTATCTCAAAAAAATCTTTGGGAAATTTGATTTTGCTGTAGAAGTCCCTTTACTTAACGGTGATATCGGCGGAGCAAACGCTGCGGGAAATCCGACGAAACTTTCTTCAAAAGCTGTGGTTTTTGAATCTAATTACCGTCATAGTGATGCCGTTACATTTGGATTTGATGCTGGAAATATTGATGGAAACGATTCAAATGCAGGACAATTTGATGCTGCTTATTTAAATCCAAACTTCCACGTAGCCAACATCCTTTTCCGTTATAATATGGCTGCAGTAAATGATGAATCTCAAAGTGTATACGACTCTTATATGACGAATGCTCTTTACTTAAAACTAAGAGCTCAGTATCGCACGGAAAAGTGGATTTTAGATGGAGCGATCATTCATGCAAAAGCCAATGAAGTCGCAACAGCTGGAGCTAATTCTTATAACCATACAAAACATAAATATTTCACAGCTGCTGCTACTCAAGATGATACTCTCGGAACTGAAGTCGACTTAGCAGCGACTTATAAATGGAATAATGAAATTTCTATTGGTTCAAAACTTGGTTATTTATTTACCGGCGAGTATTACGGGTTTAACGACACCGCTACTCCAAACGAAACAAAAAATGCTCTTCTTCTTCAAGCAAATGTCGGCGTGACATTCTAAAATAAAAAAAGGCCATCTTAAAGATGGCCTTTTTTTTATCTTTTTAATTAAAAGAAAGATTATTGCATTGGCATTCCCATAGCTGAACCATTATACATCATCGGTTGTTGCATCCCTTGATTATAATTTCCACCATAAATCCCATTTCCAAGTAACGGCATTCCTGATTGGGCCATACCACCGTATCCAGCTTGTCCAGCCATTTGTGGCATTCCGATTGCTTGACCATAACCAAATTGTGACATGTTATCACTTGATGATTCTTGGCCATACCAACTAGGTAACATATCTTCAACTGTTCCTAAGTCAGCATATGAGTCTTCGCCCTCAGTTTCTTCAAGTGCTGCTCTTTCTTCTTGGTACTTTGCATATCCGTTATAAAGCATATCACGTTTTTTATAAAGGTTTTGTACCCCTTGTGATTTCTTCGACAACACTCTTTCGGCCTGAGCTCTTTCTTTTTGAGCAGCTAAAAGCGCCTTTTGACATTTGTTCTGATTTACGAAGAAACCAGTACAGTCTTTGTTGATTTTCTTTTGCATACTTTGCTGAGTCTTAGTCCAAGAGTCTTGTAAACGCTTTGTATCTTGAGAAATAATTCTTTGCATTCTTTCGATTGGCTCTTTATCACCATTTTTAACAGCGTATAGATCTTTCCAAAGATTCGTCATCTCTGTTTTTTGCACATCGTACGCTTTTAATTTCTTAGAAATATCTGCAAAGTTTTTAATCTTGTCTTCGTTATAAGCAATATATAAACGAGTTTTCTCTGTCGCCATCATGACTGATTTCGCCTGAGTCGAAATTCCTTCATTGGCCATTCTTTGCATCATCGCATTGTAGTTTGCACCACTTGATCTTAAAAGTTTTGTCATTCCTTCTTTAAGTTTTGCAATTTCTTCGATGATTTTTTCTTGTTCAGGACCTTCCGTTGTACTTAGCTGAACTGTTAATTCATTAATTCTCGCTTGTACTGGCTCGACTAAATCACGTTCCATTTTTTTAATAAGTGATTCGTATTTTGAGACTTCAGCAATTAAACGATTGCGATCTTTTAATGCTGTTCCTGAAATTTTTGTTTCTAACTCAGACAATGGTTTTAAAAAATTAGCTTCTGCAGATTCAAGTGCAGTTAAAACATATTGGCCATCGAGTGCTTGGGAAATTTGGTCCATCATATCTGATAATGAACGAATTCCTTTGATCTCTTGCTTAAGTTTTAAAATTTCTTCGGCTTTCTTTTCGCCCTGGCATGCTTTTTCTACTTTTTCTAACCAAAGGTCTCTTTCAGTTAAGTAGCCTTTCACCGTATCATCTTTATGATAAGCAAAACAAACTCTGTCTACATCTCCTAATTTTCTAGGAGTCTCTACTGGAATTGAAGTTGGATAATTTTCACTAGCATTATAGTCACTCGGCCACTTTAAAAATAAGTTAGCAGATGTGCTTGATGAAAATCCAGGTAATGGATTCGTTGCTGGTGATACGATTTTTGGTGAGTATTCATTGTACTCAATTTTTGAGTGATCAATACTTCCATCATCTAGTTTACCGTTTTGTTCGATACATTTTAAAATTTGATCGTGAGTTAAGTTGATTCCATCTTTTCTTACAACAATCGACACCGAAAAATCTTTTGTATCTGGAATTGCTTCAGCTACTGGAACAATATCACCACACGCTTTGTAGTATCTTGGGATTTCGTATTTAAACTTCCCTTCGGGTGTCACTTCTAATGTGATTTTTGCATTTTCATCTGCAAACAAATTTTTTAAAAACTCCATTGAAAGAGCTTCCGAATCCGCCACCAATGGACAGGCTTGCTGTGATTGTGTTGGCACTTCTACTCTCGAGCTCGGTGGTTTTACTTCTGTTTTTCCACCACTCGGTACAGAAACTGAGCCATCTGAGCCTGAACCTTTAGCGCCGCCTTTTCTTGACAATCGTCCAGCTTCGGCCGACTGAGCAAGAAGTGCTCCGAATAAAAGAGTGTATACAAGTCCTTTAGAATTCATTTTCATAATTGTCCCCAACAATCGAGTTCTCTAGGACTTTTCGGAAAATTTTTAAGAATCTTGAGTGATTTTAATTATCATTTTAAATTCAGAGAGTTAGTCGATGTGATATGGATCCACATCTATTTTTTGACTAATAAAGTAGGGTAATTTTATTGAATCTTGATAGGTGCTGATAAAATTATGAAGCTGGTTGATATCATCAGAGCGCAACATTATAGACCAGTTATATTTGTTCACGCGTTTTTCCACGTGACTTGGTCTCGGCCCTAAAATTTCTACGCTCTTAAAATGTTGTCTAGCTAATTGTCTCATCCAATCTGCTGTCTTTAAGCATTCATCAATAAGTTTATCTTGGTGTTTTGAATTATAAGAGATGAGAGCAATTCTTTTATAAGGACTGCATTGGCACATCTTGCGAATTTTTGTTTCTTCGACATAAAAATCTTCAAAGCTATGATTCTGAACATGGGAAAAAACGGAATTTGCTGGAGTGAGAGTTTGGATGAGTACTTCTGCATGTCCTCCAAATCTTCCGGAGCGCCCACTCACCTGTACTAATGTTTGATAGGTTCTTTCATTTGATCTAAAGTCCGGGAAATTTAATTGCGAATCAATTCCCAAAATAACCACTAAATTAACTTTTTTAAAGTTGTGACCTTTTGAGAGCATTTGTGTACCCACGAGCACATCTATTTCTCCAGCATGAAACTGTTGCAAAACTTCTTCTAACTGTTTCATCGTGGTAATTTCGTCACGATCAAAACGACCAATCTTTTTATCTGGAAAAACACTTTGTAAAATCTCTTGAACTCTTTCTGTTCCAAATCCCACCGGAGAGAGATTAAGATTCATACATTCAGGACACATTTCAGGCACGGGAATATGGTATTCGCAGTAACTGCAATCTAATATCTTTTTTCTTTTAAAATACTTTAACTGTGTCGTGCAGTTTGGACAAATAAACTGGTGACCACAACTTGAACATTGTAAAAAACTAGAGAAACCTAAACGATTAATAAAAACTAAGACTTGTTCATTTTTTTGAAAAGCAGTTTTTATTTTTTTTATGGCTTCTGGATGAAATGGCCAAGTGAGCTTGATGGCTTGTTTTTCTTGTGGAGGTAGATCTTTTTGGCGCATATCAATGAGCATAACTTTAGGTAAGCTATCTACTAAAGCGCGTTTTCTTAATGGATAATAAAAATGTTTGGGCTTATTGGTTTTAAAAGACTCATACGTTTCTAGTGAAGGTGTCGCCGAACCTAAAACTACTGGGATATTTTCAATCGCTGCTTTTTTTATCGCCAAGTCACGTGCATTATAAGGACAACGATCTTCCTGTTTAAATGAATTATCATGTTCTTCATCAACAATGAGTAATCCTAGGTCTTGAATTGGTAAAAAAATACTACTGCGCACACCAATAATAAGCTTTGGTGAATGGTCGGTTTTTAATAATTTCCATAACCCATACTTATCACTAGCTGTAACACCTGAGTGATACGAATAAATCTTGCAACTAATATGGCTTTTAAAAAACTCGATGAATTGTGGGGTTAAGTTAATTTCTGGGATGAGAAAGAGAACTGACTTACCCTTTTTCAAAACTTCTTCAATTAATTTCAAATAAACTACACTTTTCCCAGACCCCGTTACTCCATGAAAAAGGGTTTTTGAAAATCCGGTCTCTAACATTTTTTGAGTACTCACAAAGGCAGCAAGCTGTTCTTCGGTTAATTCAAAATGTTCTGATTTACCTTCGCCTGTATCTAAATTTAAATCTCTTGGACGTTTCATTGGCTTTGGTAAACTTTCGAAAATGACTTGCCCTAAGGGATAATGATAGTACTGAGAAATCCATTGATAAAAACTTAATTCCTTACTGTCTAAATTAAGATGAGGATCTACAAAAGAATCTATTTCTTTTAGTTTAGATTCATCT